>JAYYRF010000650.1:0-4950 GCA_036127535.1 Myxococcota bacterium
TCAGCCAAATAAACCCCAGAGCTTGCTCGCAAGGTAGCTCCTCCAAAGAGAGAGAGTCATCTTTTTCGCACTGTGGCATTGAGAGAATGCGCCCATCCAAAGCAAATGTCCAATGGTGATAGGGACATCGAAAATGAGAAAAAGAGCCCGATTTCGATACGAGGGGGGTCCCGCGATGTGGACACCGATTTCGAAAAGCAGAGAAACCGTTTGCGTGACGGACGACGACAATCTCTTTTCCCATAATTGTGAAGCGTTGGGTCGATCCCTCTTCGGGAAACATGGATTGGTGGGTAACGAGAAGCCATACGTTGTCCCACAATTTTTCTTTTTCCTCTCGCATCCAAGAAGAAGATGTATAGCGAGAAATGGGTACTTTCATATTGTCACTTTAGGGAAACGTATAGAATGAGGTCTTCTATCATACCATTTGGCTGTCGATTAAAACAAACCAAATCCGGGTATGGTACACAAGCAGGACCCCAGCGCCACTCTCGGATCCACTCGACGAGCATCTGCCAATTGCTGGTTTTATGCAAAGATAAGGAACGGACGATGCGAGATACGTCTTTCCATGTTTTCGCTGCCAAATCCGGGGTGTTGCCTTCTGTAACCCATAATATTTTCTCTCCGATATCGCGACCGTGTGCGTCGTATCGTTGGGCGAGAAGGACTCTCTTCTGTTTGGAGAACGGATGAGAGGGAATCATTTTGGCCAGTGAACGATGTGGGTCAGAGGGTTGATTCAAATCGCTCAGGACATATTCTTTGGTTGCAACCAACTGATCGCGAATGAAATCCGCTCCCAATGCGACCAACGGTTTATCACTCGCTGGGGGATGGGGAAGAGCTCCATAAAAATGCTGATACCACTGCTCGCGAAGGCTCATGGGAGACTCGTGCTCGGTCAACTCCTCAAAATACAGCGTGCATCGAAGTGGATGTTCCCACTTGAGAGAGAGCGTCGTTTGTGCCATTCCAGGCGGGCACAGGTTGAAAAAAGAAAGAAGGGTGTTCGGGGAAATGCCGATGTGTTCAATCTGCGTGTGTATCCGATGGCGAAACGCGCTTGGTTCGCCGGTGTCATTGATACTGAATCTTGGTACGGCATCTTCGCGCAAGCTAACCGACACATCGAGCTTGAAGTGTGGCATATGTACCAAGCATTGCTCTGGTGCGATCAATGTTCGATATGGAGCGAGTTCAACGCCTTGCTTCTCCAAAAGGGAAAGCAAGGATATAAAAGCGTCCATTGTGGGCGGGGATCTTGGATTCATGAAGGTCGACTTTAATTCCAGTATACGACTTGACCGTGGGTGTCTTTCGCGAGGAAGCCGCCCAATGTCCACCTTGATGCCGTACCCTTGATCTCGGTTACCCGATGAAAGAAGTGTCCTCCGTTGAATATGAGTAGATCTCCGGCACCGGGTTTAAAATACCGTACCGCTGCGTTTCGCATGATTGTTTCACCGTCCCAAATACCGTGATCTTCGAGCCAAGGTATATTGGGATCGCTCCATTTTGTTGAATATACGGCCAGTTCGCCTCCTTCAACGGCCGGTCGAAGAGTATAAAAGTAAGACAATTGCAGTCTCGTATCGAGTGACTCTCTCAAAATGCGGTATCCGCCGGTGTCAAAAAAATAATTGCCGACGTGAAGGGGGATGGAGCACCCGACGGGAAGTTTTCGAAACGTTCCGGGCGTATAGCGGTTCCCGATGTTGTCTTGTGCAACCGAAGGGTTTTGGGCTCCGATGCTCTGAAAGATTTGCTCGAGGTTGCGAAAGAAGGGTACGGTTTGGTTTTGCACAAAAGATTCAATCCATCTCGCCTTTTCGAAATATCGTTGAAGATCAGGGCCGGTCGGTGCGCTCACGTTGGGCGTAAGGGATTCTCCGATAAGCATCATTTGATGTCTGTGGGGATTGGCAAATTGTTGAGGAGTCCAAGGAACATCATCCGTAATTGAGAAGTTGTCCAGCGATGAAAGTGTTTGCCGCAAGGCCTCGGTAGGCAGAGCGTTTCGCACGATGAGCAAATCCAACTGCTGTTCAAACAGACGCTCCAGGAGGAGGGGTTGATTTTTTGTATCGACCGCATCGATAACTTGGTGAACGAATGGAAAGGAGGCCATTGTATTAGGACGCCAAATGGTGATGGGGATTTTTGGGCGGGGTCGGAATTTGGGGGCGTTCAGGCTGAAGGGGAACACCCGAGACACAGATCCAGTCCGGTTCGCACAATCGAGACGGCACCGCGCGCGGATCGTCGTGGAACAGGCAGATGTCAGCGGGCGCTCCTTCTTCGATGATGGGATAGCCAAGAAAACTGCGGGCAGCCGTGCTGATAGACATGACCGCTCGGGTTGGCGTCATGCCCCTTTCGATCATATGTTGCACTTCGGTGGCCAAGGTTACGGCGGGAAACCAATCGGTTCCGCCGAGAATACGTACCCCTCTTTTCGAAGCCTCGGGCAGTACGTGTCCGAGATGTTCCCAACATGCCTCAACCCATTGAATTTGATCCGGACGGTCATCGCGCAGGGCCATTTGCTTCATACCTTCGGATAGGCTGAGGAGGGGAACCCACGCGATATTTTTCTCGATCAGTTCTGGAATCATGTCCAATGTGATGCCCCAACCGTGTTCGATGCTGTCTACGTTTGCGTCGATACAAGCACGGGCGCCGTGGAGAGTGAAGGCGTGTGCCGCAACCCTTGCTCCTTCTCGGTGAGCGGCCGCCACCGTCTCTTTCAATACATCTGCCGGATAGGTTAAGGGGTTATCCGCTCGAAAATAGGTTGCTTTGCTATCGTCTTGAATCGAGGGATGAGGCCAGTCGGCAAAAATTTTGACCCAAGAGAGTCCTTGTGCGGATTGCTTCGATGCCGTGGATATGACGTCTTCCGCAGAAATTGCTGAAAAGCATGCGTTACGACAGCCGATCATCGCCCGACCGGAATGGATGCGTTGTGGCTCTTGGGGATGGGTTGGGAGGGTGGATAGCGTTTGTGAGGAAGCACCGAGATCTCGCAGCAGGAGGGTACCCGCTTTGGACATTTGCATGAGATTTTTTCGGACAAAGGATTCTCGCTGTGCGGGTGAAACCAATTCTTGTGGATAGTCTACATGGGTGTGGGAGTCCACGAGTCCGGGAAGGATGTACACTGGTGTTTCGAATAGGTAGGGTTTATCGCTTGGTAGAAAGGAGATTCGTCCGTCGATAACGGAGAGATCTACTTTTTGGATGGATGTATCTTCATGAATGAGCCAACCGTGTACGCGAAAGTCTTTTGTTTGTGGAATCATATTGTATCAACCGAAAGGGCTTGTGTAAAGGATGGTAAACGTCGGGCATGGAATTTTGACCTGCTACCATTATAAGAGATTTTTTTGGTGTTTTCGATGCTTTTTGGAGCATGGAATGTATAGGCTACCCCCAATACAGTAGCTCCTTGTGTTTCGTATCCAAAGCAGCAAATCCACCAAACGTGATCCGAGGCTGGGTTCCGTGCACCGTTGTAATTTGGTGCTGGTAGTTCGACGCATCGAAGAGGACGAAGTCGCCGATTTGAAGCTCAATCGTATAAAAGTGATGACTCTGCTCTTGTTCCCTGTGTACGGATCGAACCCGTAGCAAACCACCTTGTTGTGGATTTTGTACCGGAATGTACCAACTGAGCTGGAGACGTCGATCGGTGTATTGGTGTAAATGGTCAAAGGATGGAGAAGGATTGTAGGTATCGAAATGCCACGGAACGGATTCCGTTGGATAGAAATATCGGATGCTACCAATGCAATGTGGTCGAGGATTCGAAAGAAGAGAAACCGCTCCTGTCTCCACGCAAGAACCAAATAGGCTCTCCAAATCTCCTTGTGCGATTTGCAGTGTCGGGTTGCATTGCTCAGCGTGTTGAAAATATTCTTTTAGTGGGACGCCTTTGGGATGCCTTTGTGTGGGAGCCAACAACATCGATCGAAGATAAGGGGTGGGTTTGGTGGACAAGGTTTGGGTTGGAAGTACACGGCAAGCATCGAGAAACGATCGGCACTGCGTCACTGTCCACGCATTTCGAATGACCAAACCGATGACTTCTCGGTTATACACCCGATGCACAAAACGATCTGTTTTTTGTGTCCACAAAGTTGCCTCCGTTCAAAAGATAATCCAACGAGTAAGTCTTAACATGATGCGTCTCGGTGTATGTCCTGCTTCCGTTCCTCGAGTCGATACGATTATATTCGACTTCTAAGAGTCTCAATCATCAAATTGTGGATCTCTTTTTTGAAGAATGGCCTGAAAGGCTTCTTGGGTGTCTTTGGATAGAAGCATAGCGGCGTTCCATGTAGCGACATAGTGAAGGGAATCTTGGGTACTGTGTTCGCGAGAGTAGTTGCATATGCGTTTGAGACCTCTCATGGTCAGTGGCGATTTTGCCGCCAGCGTTTCGGCAACGGACTGTACACCGGCCATCATCGCTTCGTAGTTGTCGTATATGCCATTGAGTAAACCGATCTGATGTGCTTCTTCAGCGTGAAACATACGTGCGGTAAAGCTGAGTTCGCGGGCTCTTCCTTCTCCAATAATCGGTGGAAGGCGCTGTAAGGTACCGATATCGGCAACGATTCCCAAATCGATTTCCTTGACGCAAAAAGTGGATCCGGCTGCAGCGTAGCGTAGATCGCAAGCAGTAATCAAATCGATTCCGCCACCGATGCAATACCCGTGGATAGCAGCGATAACCGGTTTGCTGCATTTCTCAAAGGCGGTAAAAGCGCGTTGCAGTGCCACGATGCGTTCGAACAGAGCTTCTTGTTTTCGTCCTTCCGGTTCTTTGGCAACATCCAAAAACAGTGATTGAACGAGAGAAAAATCGATACCGGCGGTGAAATGCTTTCCATTTCCCGACAGCACCAGTACACGAATAGAGGACTCGCTCGCCGCCCAGTT
>JAYYRF010000651.1:0-3568 GCA_036127535.1 Myxococcota bacterium
CTCTTTCGGTCGACCGCTACACGGTGGCTTCCAAACGTAAACATTTTATCGCGAGGCTGAGCCTCTTCTACCAAATCCATGTAGTACGAAAGGCCTGAGCAACCACCACCGCGGACGCCTAACCGTAGAATTGCGTCCGGAGTTTGCCGTTTTTTCTTTAGGATATTCAGTCGACTCATCGCTGTTTCCGTCATTGTTATCGCCATACTTACCTCCAAGGCGCACTGTCTTTCACCGCAAAGACATTATCCCTTGTTATTTTTCCGTTTGTAATCTGCAATCGCCGCTTTGATAGCATCCTCGGCAAGGACAGAACAGTGTATTTTCACCGGTGGAAGTTCGAGTTCTTTCGCGATCTCTCGATTGCTAATCTGTCCCGCTTCTTCAATACTGCGTCCTTTGACCATTTCTGTGACCAGGGAGCTCGAAGCGATCGCTGAACCACAACCAAACGTTTTGAATCGGGCATCTTCTATGACACCGTCGTCATTGATTTTGAGTTGAAGCTTCATGACATCACCGCAAGCTGGTGCACCCACAAGTCCGGTTCCAACTTCAGGGTTGTTTGGATCTGCGCTGATGGTTCCAACATTCTTGGGATTTTCAAAGTGTTCTATTAATTTATCGCTATACGCCATTTTTTCTCCGGGGAAAACATTATAGTGAAGATTATCTTAGTGGGCAACCCAATTTACGCTCTTGAGATCGATTCCCATCTTAACCATTTCATACAAAGGACTCATCTCACGCAGCTGTTTGACCTTACCGACGATGAGTTTGAGAGCATCATCGACCTCTTGTTCGGTATTGAAACGCCCCATACCGAAACGAATCGATGTATGAGCAAGTTCTACATCTACGCCCAAGGCGCGTAGAACATAACTGGGTTCAAGACTGGCAGACGTGCAAGCTGAACCAGAGGAGCAGGCAATCTCTTTAATCGCCATCATCATGGCCTCTCCTTCAACATAAGCAAAGCTCACGTTGAGGTTGTTCGGCAATCGGTGCTCCCAAGATCCGTTGAGATACAATTCGTCTAATTCTTTTTGAAGACCGGCCCAAAGACGATCGCGCAAAGCTCGTACTCGCTCTATCGCACCGCTGTCCAAATCTTCTTTTGCGAGCTCGGCCGCCTTACCCAAACCGACGATTTGATGCACAGCCAACGTACCAGAGCGCATACCTCGCTCATGTCCGCCCCCATCGATCAGAGCCTCCAATCGAATGCGTGGACGACCGCGACGAACGTAGAGGGCACCGATGCCTTTCGGGCCATACATCTTGTGCCCAGAAATACTCATCAGATCGACATTGAGAGCTTGAACATCTATGGATACGCGACCGAGAGCCTGAACGGCATCACAGTGAAAGAGGATGGATGAGCCTTTGTTGGCTTTCCGATGAGCGGATACAATGCGTCCAATCTCTGAGATGGGTTGTATTACTCCGATTTCGTTGTTCGCATACATGACCGATACCAACACCGTGTCTTCGCGGATAGACTCTTGTAATTCGTTCAAATCTATGAGTCCTTCGGAATTCACATTGAGATACGTCACATCCCATCCGTCCCTTTCGAGAGCATGACAGGAGTCTAAAACAGCCTTGTGTTCTGTTAGAGGGGTAATAATGTGCCCTACTTTTCCTTTGTTGCGCTCGTAGTATTTCGCAATTCCTTTAATCGCCAAGTTATTGGATTCTGTTGCACCGGAGGTGAATACGATTTCCTTAGCAGTAGAACCGATCAAAGATGCGATTTGCTCTCTTGCGGTTTCGACGCCTTCTCGAGCATCCCATCCAAAACGATGGTTTCTAGAGGCTGCGTTTCCATATACCTCGGTGAGATATGGTAGCATCGCTTCAACAACCCGAGGGTCACAAGCGGTCGTTGCATGGTTGTCAAAATAAATCAGTTTGCTCACTATTTTTTCCTTGATGTTGATGATTCGTTCACCCTTAACCTAAAAGGGGTTGTAGCAAATCCGGAATTTTTAATCGATTTTGTTGCTTTTTGGTGATCTCCATACAACTTCGACAAGCTGTATGATCTGAAATACTCGTACATGTTTGACAAGAATCGAGCATCGCCAAAGAGGCCTGTAATTCTTTCTCTTGTTCTCGGAGCCGCGAAATCTCTTCTTGGGTTTCCTTGAGACGCTGTACATAAACCTGAGAGATATGTACCATTTTAGAGGGGGGATGTTTAATATCGGAGACTTGCGAGACAAAATTTTGGATGTCTTTGATGCTAAAGCCCATATCTTGAAGTTGTTCAATCCACTGCAGACGAACGAGGGAGTCGTGGGAGTATAAACGATACCCTCCTTGTGTGCGTTTTGCCGGCTCTATAAGACTTTTTTCTTCGTAAAAGCGAAGAGTTCTTGTTGTTTTACCGACTTTTTTTGCCAGTGCGCCAATGGTAAAATATTCGATAGACATAAGCTTTCCTATACCTTAACCTTAACGTCAACGTTAGGGTTTGACAAGTGCCCGCTGCTATTCCTTGCGGTTTCGCGGTAAGGATTTCCAGCCACTTTCCCAGTTCCATGTCCGTGCCCGTAAGATCTTCCCGTCGGATTCGAACTCAATCAAGCCCTGTTGGTCGCTCCGAAGAATACGGCTTTTGCGCCATCGCCAAAGCGTAGCGGTATGTGGATGTCCAAACCGATTTTTGACCCCGCAACTAATTACCGCATACTCGGCTTGAACCCTTTTGATAAATGCATCACTCGACGAATATCGAGAGCCGTGGTGCGCCACTTTTACGACATCGTAGCCCTGAAAGAGTCTCTCTTCTTTCACCAATAAAGACTCTGCATGCTGACCGACATCACCCGTAAATAAAAATCGATGATCCCCATGTTGTAATTCCAACACCAAACTCTGCTCGTTCACCGCATCTTTACCGCCACCACTCCAACCATTTAAAGGATGTAGCAATCGGATATTGGATTCACTTAACTTTTGTTTAGACTGCATTTGAGTACCTTGTTTGATCATCCGACTCCACAAACGACGATACTCAAGCTCTCCGGCAATCGGAGGACGTGGGCTCCAAAAACGCTCGATATCCAACTCTCCAACCAACGAATCCAATCCACCCATATGATCTCGATGAGGGTGAGATAAAAATACTCTTTCCAATTTTTGAATCCCGCGTCGACGAAGATACCGCAGCAGACTCCGCGAAGGAGGGCCAGCATCAATCAGCCACGTCCGTCCATCCGACCACTCCACCAACGCGGCATCTCCTTGTCCAATCGGTAGGAAAACCACCCGAAAACCATCTTTTCTACGCGGAAAGATACAAAAAAATAGAATCAAAGAAAACAGAACCCAGGTCTCTCGGCGACGGAAAGATAAAATTATAAACAGCGTTATCACCCCCAATAAACCCGTTGCCGGCTTCCAAACGGGCACCTGTAGCATGGACAATAAAAATACGGCGACGGCAACCGCTGCATCTGCGACCACCAAACAGCCCCCGTTCAATGGTTCTGGTAGAATCTGCGCAAGAAGAGCAAACGGAACGGCAACAACGCCCAAAAAAGGGGCAACAACCATATTG
>JAYYRF010000652.1:0-2571 GCA_036127535.1 Myxococcota bacterium
ACAGCATAAGACCGAGAACACCGACTGCGACGATGATAACACTGCCGTCTATACTGGGGCAGTCGAGTACTGCAACGGCGAGGATGATGTCTGCGACGGAAATACCGACGAAGACGATGCCGCAGACGCAATCACATACTACGCAGACATCGACAACGACGGATATGGAGATACCGACAGCAGTGTGAATGCCTGTACGCAGCCCGCGCAGCATACAATCGATAGCGCAGATTGCGACGATGGTAACAATGCCGTCTATCCCGGGGCAGACGAGTACTGCAACGGCGAGGATGACGACTGCGACGGAAATACCGACGAAGACGATGCCGTCGACGCCACTCTTTGGTACTACGACGGAGATGTCGATGGATACGGAATTGAATCGAACAGCGTCAGAGCCTGCACGACCCCCACCGACTACGTCGATAACGCGCAAGATTGCAACGATACAAACGGCTACGGTCCCAATTGTACATCCTGCAAAGAAATATACGATCAAGGACTTGGAAGCACCGATGATTATTACCTCATACAGCCCAGCGCACAACTCCCAGATCAAGAGGTATGGTGCGATATGTCTTCAGGGGGATGGACATTGGTTTATTTGGCTACCAACTCCGGCGGTCTCACAGAAAACGGTTCGGTAACATCCGGTAGCGCGATAGGAAGCACGCCCTTCGCACCCGGAGATACCGGTCACTACAAGCTCTCCGATGACGTAATCAATAGCTTACGCTCCGGTGCGGTCAATAATGATCTCAAAGTTGTCATCGAGTACAACGGTTCGATTTTGGGAACCACGTGGCACCCCAGTAGCTGTACTCTAGCCAGCGGAACCTTTCACGCAGCATCGCACGTCTGTAATAAAAGCGTAAATGATGGTATGGATTCGACAAACTACACCCAAAGCGGACATCCCGGCAGCTTATCTCGCTGGTATGTGGATAGCGGTTTTGGATACATCTGGCCCAACACGCATATAGGGCCGGTTCCTGGCGGAATGAGTCACGGCAGTTCCCTTCCGGCAACGTACTGTACATGGTACGATAGTCGCCACTGTCCAACCAGCGGCGTGTTTCAAATTTGGGCATACTAGGGCAGCGCTAATTCGGCGCACCGCCCAAAATCCAATCTTCCAGCATGCTGAGATCGTCCTCTCCCAGCAGTGTTCGCTCGCTGGGCATTTGTACGCCACTTCCACCCACACTTTCGTGGGTTCCAGAAACTTTGTGAAAGAGATAGCTCTCGTTGGGAAAGCCCGGCTCTACCCGCATCATATCGACCTGCGAACTCGTCGCACCGACCACACCATCGTACGTCTTCGCCCAATCGAGGTGACATTCTACACAACTGTTCAATTGTAGAAGCAAGCGAACATCCGACCAACCATATGTGGTTTCGTAATCAAAATCTGTATCTTGAACGGCCGTGTCTATCCCATCTTCCGCTGTGTCGCTCTCCTCGGGAACCGGATCTTGGTTTCCAACCACAAAGCTGTGATCCGCTGGTTCAGTCGCACATGCCAACCACCAAAACCACGTCATGAAGCCCCCAAACATTCCAATTAAAGTGTTTCGTAGTATTGTTTAGCTCTGTTTGAGGGGATTTCCAATTGAATTCCACGTCTTAATTCAGCGTTTCCCACAAAAGGACTTCCTTTCCGCGTGTAGCGCTTCCAAACGCATCCTCAAGGCAGCGAAGTTGTTCTGTTGAAAGAGGACAACGCGCGTTCAACTGCACAATCAAAGAACCTACATTCAAAGAGGAGAGAACCGCCGGCATTTTTTTAGCGCAATCCGCCGAGATGAATGCCCGCTGTAATCGACCGATCTTTGGCTCATTGGAACGATAGCGAATCGGTGGCTCCATACTGTGTAAAATCGGTCTTCGGTGCAACCAGTATTCTTTCACATATCCAAAACTACCTTTGTCGCATCCCATATTTTTGAGAAGAGGCAGTCCCAAAACCGCCCCCTCTCCACCGCGCAGCTTGGCGATCTCCGGTGAGGAGAAGGCCGTTTGTGCGGTAAGCGGAATCGGATGCCCCTTCATTTTCTCGGTCTCCACCCACGCATTTCGTATTAGCAAACCGCCCATACCGACGGCTAAAAACGTGGAGTAGCGGGAAATGGTGTTAAGACCCGCTCCGACTCCAAGGGCAAAGGCGACAAAGCTCCCCATTACAAAGCGATAATAGCTCCCGCTTTGAGAGAGCACGGGAATCGAATCTTGAACCCATGCAACGGGCAAATAATAGGTATCCTCTCCCACATCTACGGAAGGCCCCAAAGACAAGTGAATCAAACCGGCATCGACCACCAAACTCATCCAGCCCACTGGCCCACCCAACAGACCGCCACCAATTCCTGCGATCGGCCACACCCTCCCCAAATATGTGCAATGTACGACCTGGTTGCTCGCGACCGATACCGATGGCGGACTCCAAAGAGATGATAACGTAGCAACCGACTGCATCGAAGAGTCATCTGCACGCCGCGGAGAGAAAAACTGCGGTGCGGTATCTTCGAAATTGTAGGATTGATATCCACTGACCAACACGCCGGCCCCACC
>JAYYRF010000653.1:0-7621 GCA_036127535.1 Myxococcota bacterium
CGACGAAGCAACCGCCACCGACGCAACCACATGGTACGCCGACGGCGATTCCGATGGATGGGGACGCGAATCCGTGGTGGTGGTTTCCTGTCAGCAACCGTCGGGATTCATAGACAAATTTGGAGACTGCGACGACAATCTTTCGGTGGTCAATCCAACCATGCCCGAGGTTTGCAACGGACTCGACGACAACTGCGATGGAATTGTCGATGACGACGATCCGGAAGCTTCTGGCGATGCCACATGGTACTTCGATGCCGATAGAGACAGTTATGGCGACCCGGCCATCACCAAACAGCAGTGCGAACAACCCGCCGGATATGTCCTAGAGGGCACAGACTGCAACGATGCCGATTCGGGAATCAATCCTTCTGCCACCGAAACCTGCGACGAGCGCGACAACGATTGCGACGATTTAATCGACGATGCGGATGACGGCGTCATTGCCGACCACGTTTGGACCATAGACGTCGACGGAGACGGATATGGAGACTCCACCGAAGGCGCCGATTCTATCGCCCAGTGCTCCCAGCCCAGTGGATATGCCTCCACCGCAACCGATTGCAACGACAACAATCCCGAGATAAGTCCCCTCGCGACCGAGATATGCGACGAAATCGACCAAAACTGCGATGGGATTGTCGACGAAGGGGTTCAAAACACCTACTTTATGGATGCAGACGCCGATGGTTTTGGCGCACCCGCCAATGCCTCCGCCCCCATGGAAGCCTGTTCCTTGCCCGACGGGTATGTGGAAAACAGCGACGATTGCGACGACAACGCCGCAACCGGCGCAAGTAATAATCCCGATGCCGACGAAGTCTGTGATGGTGTGGACAACAACTGTGACAACATCGTCGATGAAAACACCGCGGTGGATGCATTGACGTGGTATCAAGATGCAGACGCCGACGGATACGGATTAACCGCGGTTCCCTTCGTATCGTGCACCGCACCCGGCAATTACGTCGCGACGGGAGGGGATTGTGACGACGGACGGGCAAATGTCAACCCCGATGCCGAAGAAGACTGTGCAACCGCATACGACGACGATTGCAACAGTTCAACAAACGATGAAAACGCACTCGGTTGTTCCGATTTCTACATTGACGAAGATGCCGACGGATATGGAGGGAGCGATGCAAAATGCTTGTGCGAAGAAGATCGCATCGAATCCTATGTGGCACTCAACGGACAAGATTGCGACGATGCGAAACCCGCCGTCAACCCCGACGCCAACGAAAATTGCGCAACCACCGACGACGACGATTGTGACGGTGACACCAACGATCCCGGTGCCACCAACTGTTCTTTCTTTTATTTTGACTACGACGGCGATGGATATGGAACCAGCGATGGTCTGTGCCAGTGCGAATCCTTTGGAAACTATGTGTCAGAAGTCGATACCGACTGCGATGACCTCGATACACTGATCAATCCCGGAATGGACGAAATCTGCGACGACGACGACACCGATGAAAATTGCGATGGCAAGGCCGACGATGCCCTTGCGGTTGCCACCACAACCACCGAAGGTGCCGTTGCCTGGTATCTCGACGCCGACGAAGACGGCTATGGCGATGCGGCCGACATCGATGAAGATGGCATTGCGGACAATCGCATCGTACAATGCGATGAACCGATTGGATATGTTACGCAATCGGGCGATTGCAACGATGCCCTCCCCTTGATCAATCCGGGCGAGAATGAAAACTGTCTCACCAACCACGACGACGACTGTTCCGGTACCAACAACGACATCGGTGCCGATAATTGTACCGTGCTGTATGCCGATAGAGACGAAGATCTGTATGGAGACAATTCTGATTTTGTCTGTCAATGTGCGGTCGATGCGACCACCGTATACACCACCGTTTCAGGAGAGGACTGTGACGACAACAACGTGAGCATCTCTCCAATCGAAGAAGAAACCTGTGCCACCGCCGATGACGAAAACTGCAATGGCATGGTCGATGAAGATGACGCAGAAGGATGCAGCAACTACTATTACGATGCCGACGGCGATGGCTATGGAACCTTTGATCGGGTTTGCGCTTGTGCAAGTTCCGGGGCGTACACCGCAACCGTACCGGGGGACTGCGACGATACGAGCAACCAAACCAATCCATCTCAGTTAAACTGCGGGCTCAATGGCGAACTAACCGCAGACGATGGCTATGTAACCGTGAATACGGTACGACTTACCCATCGTTTTGACTACAACGGTGATGGTGAGATGGATCTTTGGGTTGGAAACCCTTACGCCAGTAACATATATGCCAAAAGCGGTGCCGCCTATCTCATTCTCGGCCCCATCGAAGGAGAAATCGATATAGGAGACGTGACCAACCAAGACCTTATCTTTCAATCCGGTGCCCCTTATTTGAATGAAAACATAGGAAATGCTGTATCCGCAGGAGACGGTAACGGAGACGGATCGATTGAGCTCATCGTTCAATCCCTGTCGGACAGTTATGTAATTCCAACCGGCTTGTTGGGACTTGGTGTGCTGACTTCGTCGAATCAAAACATTGAACACTACAGCGGTGCCCTGCGGTTTATTGGAGACGTGGACCTCGATGGATTCGACGATGCCTTTCTGGACGATGAACTGTATCTCGGCTCCGGTTCCGGTCTATCGGCCACGGGAAATACATCGCTTTCCAGCATGCAATGGGCCGATATGAATGGAGACGGGATCCATGACATTTGGAACGACAACAAACTATATTACGGACTGGACCTTCTACAAGACAGCAGTGTTGTCGAAGACCATACATCTTCTCTGAGCGGTACCCACTACCTAATCTCCGATGTCACGGGCGATGGTTTGGCCGACCTGGCGTCTATGGGAAACTCCGTAAGCGAAACCGATCCATTTACAGGCATCGTACTACAAGGAAATGATGCTTTGATTTATGAAGGAGCAGGAGATTGGGATACAAATGGACCAACCTCTACAGGCGATGCCCATTGGAAAGCAGAAATTAGAGGTAAAAAACGGTTTTCCGGGTTTAATTTTTTTTACAATCCTTTCTCTGTCGATTTGGATTCCGATGGAGAAAACGAGTTGGCGCTCAATTTTAAACTAGATACGAGTCTACCAGACGGAATTGTGGGTCTCTATGGCCCTTTGGTCTCGTCTTTGAACTATGACATCATCGACGAGTACGATTTCTTTTTCCGCGCTGAAGCAGATCGGGATGCGGTATTAGAAAATACGTGGGATCTCAACGAGGATGGCTATCACGATCTCTTGCTCCAACAATACGGAAGCAGTGTCTTCTTCTTGGGTTCTCCCCGCTAGGCCTCGTCCACATCCCTATCGAGAACTGTAGTACAGCACACCCTCTCCTCGATTGTGAACCCGACAAGGACGTGCGGAAGACCCGTACACCGATGGGTTTTTCATGGTAACCAACGCATCTTGCCCATCGGCTGTTTGTATGTAAAAGCCGCAATACGGACTGGAACCACATGGATAGGCACTGCAACTACCATTTAACGCACCGTCACAGGTGGAAATGGTCTGATTGGAACTCCATCCAGACTTTACATCCGCATAGCCGACATAAGACTGGGACATGGTACAGGAAATCCGGACATTGTAATCGTCTTCCGCCACCGAGAGAATGGCGTTGATGTCACTGTCCGACAGCTTGTGCTCACCAACTCCCACCGTTCCAGAACTTCCGCTCATAAAGGAGGTCGAAAGTTGGGAAGAGTGCATGAAAACGGTCCATCCACCACCATCGCTGTCCATGTCGCAGTAGGCCTGAAACGCGCTGGCAGTGTCGGGCTTTATCCAATATACGGCGGAGCCCGTAGAGTATCCATTGTCCAAAATGCTTTTACACGATCGCGCCGCGCACTCTTCGGAGGCCCCTTCTTCTGAATCGGCACGGGTTACGTCTTCTTCGTTGCAATCCTCCCATGAAGCGCTACCGTCTCCATCCAGATCTTCTTCGGGACAAGAGTCGTTGGTCACCGAACCGGTGTTCGTCGCATCGTATCCATTTCCCGATCGATCATCGTAGTTGCTTGTCGACAGCCAGCTGCCGCGCAAGTCGGACTCCTGTGCGTGGTTCGAGAGACCTTGAAAGGACGCTTCTATATCGGAAGCGCTGCGCGCCACCGTCCACAAACGAAAATCGTACAAAGAACCGGAAAAACCATCGTAGCTTCCGAAGTCTCCGAGATAGAGCGGCCCGCTTCCAAAGCAACTCCCGCGCTTATCCTCACCCAACTCGGCGACAAGCTCGCCATTTTTATACACCAAGTTCGGGCTGGTAAAGGCAAAGTGCGTCCATTGCTCCGCCGCAAAGATGGGCACATCGGTCGTGTCCGAGCCGGAGCCACACGAATTAACCGTTTGCCAAGAGACCTTTAAAAAACCGCCGGAAGCGATGCTAAGACGGTACTCGTTTGAAGAAGATCCATCCACGCCAAATAAAATTTGCTCGCCGCTGATATCATCGGGTTTGACCCACATTTCAATGGTAAAATCATCGCTGTAATCAAACACCGGAGCAGGAATGGCCAAGCTGTCGGAACCACCAAATTGATGGGAAAAGCAGTTCTGTTCCAACAAAATGGATGCCGTTGCAGTGGTGCTGGATAAGGTGCCATCATCGCTGTGAACCTCACATGTCCAAGTACCCGCGGTGGCGTCGGTTGCCAACAGCGTATCACTGGTCGAAGCTTTTGCGATGGTTTGCTGTATGCTTCCATCGGTATCCCTCCAAACGTAGGTATAGGTGAGCGAATCTCCATCCTCGTCGGTGGATTCCACATCGACCGAACAGGTTAAGTCGTCTACGCCTAAAGCGGCTGGATCCGGTGATATTTGAATGCTCGGAGCCGTTGGGCCAGTGTTTAGTACAGTGAGAGATGAGGATGTCAAGGAAAGACCGTCCTCTACCCCATCGTTCGCGGTCACAACAACGTAGACCGCATCGTCTCTATCAAAATGAGAGACACCATCCAAGGTGTTGTCGGTACCGGACTGCACAATTGTATCCGTACCGTCAATGGCATCGATCACATGCCATTGATACATGGCGTTTACATCTTCGACCTGCGCGGTATCCGCATCGGAAAGAGAGGCGGTGATCGTAATCAAGTCATTGGTATAATACGATCCAGCGTCAAAAACCACCGAATCCACCACCGGAAGACTGTTTTGAATCGTTACCGAAGCAGCACTGGAAGAGCCACTTTCGGTGGCGTCGTGTGGGGTTGCTTCACAAGAGATCTCTTGACCATATGCATAGCTACCCGAAAGGACGGACGTGGTTTCCGACGTCAGGACCGAACCATCTACGCTCCAAACATACGTCAATGACGGGGTTTCTCCGTCCGCATCCGTTCCGCTGGCCTCGCATGTAAAGAGGTTGGTCTCAGCCGTTGCGTCGCTCGGTGTCACCGCAATGCCATCAATCGTCGGTTGGCGGTTTTCCACCGTCACAGTGGACTGTGCATCTACGCTGTCTTCACCATCGTCGATGGTTGCTGTACATGAGATGTCTGAACCAGGCGCAACGGAGGCGTCCAAGGTTAGGGTTGTGCCCGTTGCTCCGGTACTCCAAACGTAGGAGTAGGAAAGAGAGTCACCCGTGTCGTCCTCTTGAGCATTTGCGGAACAAGTAAGGGTTTGGTCGTTGGTCACGCCGGTACTCGGAGAAATGCTCGCCTCGGCATCGTAGGGCAAACTGTTGGCAATCGTTACCGGTACAGAAGAGAGTATATCTCCCTCTTCGACACCGTCGAACGGTGTCACAACCACGTACACACTATCGCCTTTGTCAAAATAAACGGTACCATCCAATGTATCCAACGCACCGTTCTGTATCAGCAAGTTGGTATCGCCGGCACTGCTATCGATGACATGCCATTCATAGTTTGCTTGTAGCGTTTGTTCGGCATCGACATCCGATAGGACAGCGCTCGCTGTAAGGGTATCGTTGGTGTAAAAAGGGCCGTTGCCCAACGTGACGGAATCGACTTTTGGGGTCGTATTTTGAACGATGGCCTCCACCGAAACCGTTTCTCCATCGACGTTACCGTCGTTCGGAGTGACCGCACAGACCACCACGGAACCAACTTCCAATGGGCCTTGCAATACATTCGTTGTTTCTGCTTGCTCCTGTCCATCAATGGTCCATGTGTACGAGAAAGTGATTTCATCTTCGTCAATGTCGCTGGCGGCATCAACGGTACATGTAAGCGTATCTTGGGATGTTGGCGTGCTCGGATTAAGGCTAAGGCTTTCCACGACCGGAGAAGTGTTCCCCAATACGATCTCCGTTTCTGCGGAGCCACTGCCACCAAAGCCATCGGTGGCGGTAACGGTGCAACGAATGGTGTCATCGACGGCAAAGTCGCTTGGATTCAATGCGAGCTCGGAACCGGCTTCGATATCGGTCCCGTTTTGAGACCACGCGTATGCAAGGCTGAGCTCCTCCAAATCCGCATCGGATGCTTCGCCCGTACATGTAAGAGTATCATTGGTACGAACATTTTCATTGGGACTGATGGTGACCGATTCCACTGCGGGATCGGAATTCTGAAGAACCACGGATGCTTCGGCTGTGGCCTCATCCGTTCCATCGGAGACGGTGACTTGGCACGTTACCGTTTGGGTTGGCTGGACGAGTTCCGGAGAAAGAGTCAATTCCGCCGCAAGGCCAAGTTCTTGTCCCGCTTCACTGACCCAGCGATGAGAAATGGTGAGGGGATCGCTCTCGGCATCGGAAGCATTGACCGAACAAGAAACGGTCGAGGAGGTACTTGCCCCTTCCGGTGTGACGGTAACGGAATCAATGACTGGAATTGTGTTCAATTTGTCTGCGCCATCTTCGGAGCGACAGGCAAATAAGAGTGGAAACAAAAGAAAGGAACGAATCATAACGGTTTACCCAAAAAATATTACCCTATCTTGATATTTGGATTTTTCTTCGCATGCAATCGAAAGCCTTTGTCTTATGCTCGATTTCACACCAATTAAATGTCGCGTCACAATTCTACTTCTGGGTGTGTTGTATCGTCTGAGAATACCGATTAAAGAAATCATATGATGATAAAAATGCACTGTGCGTGTGTTCGGAGGCCATCATGCGAATCCTTCCCCTAGTTCTTCTCACCGCCTGTGTGGGCGAATATCAAAAACGTACCTTCATCGAGGACCCGAACCAAGACTACGACGGGGACGGACACACCGAAGTCGAGGGGGATTGCGACGACAACCAGCCCAACGCATATCCAAACGCCAGTGAAATTTGCGATGGCATCGACAACAACTGCGACGGAAACATCGATGAAGCAACCGCTACTGATGCACAACTGTGGTACGCCGATGGCGATGGAGACGGATATGGAACCGCTTCGGTTTCGGTCACCGCTTGTTCCCAACCCGAGGACTTTACTTCTGTGCCCGGGGATTGCGACGACGGCAATCGTTTGGTGTATGAAGGGGCTCCCGAAGTCTGTGATGGCATTGACAACGACTGCGACGAACTCGTAGACTCAGACGATGATGAACTGGTGGGACAAGCCACATGGTACCGCGATGCCGATTCTGACGGATATGGAAACCCCGAGCTGATGATAGAGAGCTGTGATC
>JAYYRF010000654.1:0-10712 GCA_036127535.1 Myxococcota bacterium
GTCACGCTTCCTCCGAGAGTTACGAATTTTTCTTCTGCACTTGTCGCTTTGCTGTCTTCTTTGTTCTTCTCGGCAACGACGGAGGTTTCGGAGCTCGCTGTCTTCTCTTTATTATCGGTAGCTGCGTCTCCACAAGCCCAAAAAAATGCGAGGGATATCATAGTAATTAACATGATGGATTTTACCTTTTTCTACATATGTTATATTGATAATGAATTTCATTATCAATATAATGGGATTATTCACTCGTTCAATTATTCTATATGTCTTTCTGTAAAATATTTCTCTCCCTCGTTTCATTCTCCTTGTTGTTCATTTCAAATGCGGCTTTCGCAGAAGAAGGATCCGAAGACGCCGATGATGCAGAAACAGAGAGCGACGGAGAAATTGTGGTAACCGGTACCCGTACCGAAATCTTGGCCGAAGACTCGACTGTATCTGTCGAGGTGATTTCTGCAGAGAAACTCAGAGATTTTGGCCCTGGAGACCTAACAGATGCGCTACAACAACTCGCCGGAGTCAATATACAACGTGGTGTTCTCGGCTCGAGCCCTACCCTTCAGGGCTTTGATCCAAAACATACGCTGGTTCTCGTTAACGGACAACGACTCCTCGGGTCTAAAAACGGTATCATCGATTTATCGAGAATCTCCATTACCAATATCGAACGCATCGAAATTATCCGCGGAGCCGCGTCGGTTTTGTACGGATCCGATGCCATGGGAGGGGTCATCAATATCATCACCAAAGAGGCACAAGATCCTTTTTTGGTAGAGAGTACCTATCAACACGGAACCTACGGAATGATACAAGCCGACGGAAGAATCGGATTTCAGCGCGAAGACTTTGGCTACGTTTTATCCGCCAACTTCCGAACAGGAGACGGATACGACTTGGACACCACAACAGAGTCTACTGATGGCTCCGATTTTCGTCAACTCGAACTCGGCTATCAAAATCACGTTTTCGTCAATGATGCAATGCGATTGGAATCACGAGCATCTTATATTGCACGCGACAGTAAGAGGGTCAGTTCCAACGGAAAAGCCGTATACGATCAGGCAAAACGCTTCGAAGAAGCGATGCTTCAGGTGACACCTTCTTGGAAGCCCTCTGAAACGTCCAATTTATCCGCTACCATTAACGCCTCCGCCTACCGCGACCAATTTTTGCAAGATCAGCGTCACGCCGTCTCCTTGGACTCTTTTCAGCAAACAGACCAACGCTTGGGTGCTTTGGTCATCCAACACGATCACTTTCTCGGCGGCCATCTTCTCACAGAAGGTGTGGAAGCCCAATTCGAATTCATTGAAACAGAGCGTCTTGTAGACGAACGCGCCAATCGAGAGCGCATGGCTCTTTATATTCAGGATCAATGGAACGACATCGGTGGACGAGATGTTCATCTGCTCTCCGGAATTCGATTGGATATGGATTCTTGGTTCGGTTTTTACCCAACCCCCAATGTTGCTCTTCGATTTGATCCCCTTCCGGCCTTTCGCGTTCGAATGGTTTACGGTATGGGCTACCGCGCACCTTCGTTCAAAGAACTCTTCTTATTCTTTGAAAACCCAAGTGCGGGATATGTTGTAGAAGGAAACCCCAGCCTTAAACCGGAAACGTCACAATCCTTCCAAGCCGAATTTGAAGTCTTTCTCCCATTTTTCAATTTCAACGCCAATTTTTTCCGCAACAACATCGAAAACTTGATCATGGTCGCTTCGGCAACTTCATCGACAGAAGAGCAACTGCGGTGGACCTATGAAAACAATGCGCAGGCCTACACGCAAGGAATTGAATTGCGATTGAATGCTCCGGTTCTCCCTATTTTGAGCATTAATGGCAATTACAACCTCATAGATACCAAAGACATAGAACAAGATCGTCCCCTCGAGGGCAGAGCGCGTCACAATGCTTCTGCTGGACTCCGCTTGGTTTTTGATACCGGAACCATGCTGCAAGGAAACGCCTCCTTTGTTGGACCGCGCAGCTTTTACTTCGATGTAGACGGTGATGGGCAAGAAGATTCGGTTCAATCCGATCCATATTCCATGCTCAACGTAAGAATCGCACAAAAGATCGGAGATCAATTTGAGTTGTTTATCGGTGCGAACAACATTCTCGATGCGGGTGAAAGCGACTTTTTAAATATCCAGCCCCGCTGGTTTCATGCCGGCTTGGGCGGCAGAATTTCGGCAGGTGAAGCGCAATGATCAAAAATATGTCTATCCTTCTCGTCACTACCTCTATAGGATGTGCCCCCTCTTTGGAAAAAGAATGGGATTGGAACGACGAACCTTTGGAAACCGAGGAGATCGAAGAAGAAGAAATCGAAGAAGGAGTATACACCAACGTCATAGACGCGACCGATGCAGAGAACTGGATTTATCTCGATTTGGAGTCCAACGAATTAGTCGCCGTCGATGACCCAATGGATTCCACCGACTGGGATATCGGTTTTCGAAGGTCCCATCTGAAACTCAACAGTGGAATGCACGGTTTATCAACCGTAGAAGCAGCACTGATCGAGGATGCTGCCTATGTACCTTATGACGAGGCACCCGCCGAAGGGTACCAGCAAGATCTTCCCGACACCAATGGCGATGGAAATCCCGAATACGCACTTGGGGAGTGGTATGATTATGATCCTTCGACCCACATCCTAACCCCCAAAAATCAATTTTACGTCGTAAGAAGCCGAAACGATGTGTTTTTCAAATTTCGAATTCTCGACTACTATGACAGTGCCGGTACTTCTGGCTATCTCAACATCGGATGGGAGGAGATCGATTCTCCGTCAAATCCCGTCCCCTCAAACCCCGACATCGATAAAACGATCAACGCGACCGATGCATCTACCTGGATCTATTTCGATTTGGAGTCTGCTTCTATCGTGTCCCCGGAAGATCCTACAGACTCAACAGACTGGGATATCGCATTTCAGCGGTACCAAATCGCTATTAATGGCGGCATTAGCGGTACGGGCGAGATGGAAGTACTGCCGGTTTTGGGCGTGTATGATGATTTTGAAACCCTCGATGAAGCGCCTGAAGGCGAGTGGGTTACCGATGTCGAAGATGCAGACGATGATGGTATACCGGAATACGCCTTTCAAGACTGGTTTGATTACGATGTCTCCACGCACATCTTAACGCCCGCCAACGCCGTTTACTTCGTGCGCACCGTAGAAGAGAATACTTTTCGCGTTCGGATTCACGACTACTACAGTGCACAAGGAGATTCTGGATATATGAGCGTTGAATTCGACGAACTGTAAAGAGGACATTCCAAAGCGCGATTTTTCTTTATTCGACCTCCAAAGATGTTATGAATGTAGCGTTCTTATTCCGACGGCTTCATCATGCGTACTGTATATTTACACTTCATTGCTTTTTTACTTCTTTTGTGCGGCTGTAGCCCCCAAAAGAATGCTGACGAGCAGATAGAGAACAAAACGATTTTGAGTTTGTATCCGGCGATTACAGAAACGGTCTATCGGCTAGACGGTCAATCGCGTCTCGTCGGAAGAAGCGACTACTGTGCCTCACCAACAGAAGTCCTAAGTATTCCTGCCTTTGGAACGTCTCTTACCCCCAACTACGAGGCAATTGCTCGAAATCGTCCCGGACTAATCCTAACCGATAAATCCGCTGGCACGTCTTTGCCCTCTTTACAACGCCTTTCATCGGTTAAGCAACTTCCTTGGCTGACCGTAGACGATATAGAGTCATCCATTATCGAATTGGGAATCATCTTGGATAAAGAAGAAGAGTCACAACAGCTCTCATCGAAAATGTTGACCGCTTTGCAACCGACGACCACCGAAGATTCTCCCACGATGCTCGTCCTCATGAGCGGCAGCGATATCAAAAAGGGTCAGATTTGGTTCATGCGCAGCGATTCGCTTCATGGAGCGGCCATTGAAGCCGCTGGATATAAAAATGCAGCCCCCTCTGTTCAAGGGGGTCCCCCCAGTATGTCTCTCGAGCAACTCTTACAACAAGACCCCGATATTATCCTATTTCTCACTTCCCGCACCGAGTCATCAGAGACGGTCGAATCCCTAAAGAATTCCGTTGCGGTCTTGCCAACACTTAAATCCGTCCAAAAACAGCAAATCGGCGTTTTAAATGGTGAAAATTTGATGGGGGTCGGTCCGAGCATTGTTAATTTGGTCGAAAAGATTCGTAAACAGGGTCAAATTCTGTTGGATAAAAAGTAATGCTTTCCGTAGATCTACTTGAACTTCGCTTTGCGAAACACAGGATTTTAAACGACATTCGCCTGAATCTAGATGCGGGAAATTTGGTGGTGATCGTCGGGCAAAACGGTTCGGGAAAATCTTCGTTGCTTCGCTGTATATCCGGATGGAATCGTCTAATTAAGGGTTCTATTTTACTTGAAAATCGATCCATTCACGATTTATCTCCTCGCGAAAGAGCTTCTTGGGTATCTTTTCTTCCGCAAAGACCACGGCTAAGCGAATCGCTACCCGTCCTCGATATCATTGCCGCCGCACGATATCGCTTTTCGGAATCCAATAGTCAGAGTAAAACCTACGCCAGCCGTTTGTTGCAGCAAAAGAACATAGAACACCTGGCGCATCGGGACTGGAAAACCCTTTCTGGTGGTGAAGCACAACGAGTTGCCCTCGCATGTATGCAAGCCCAAGACGCAAAAATTTGGCTTCTTGATGAACCCGCGAACCATCTTGATCCAGCGGTACAAAAAGAGATGTATCAACATTTGATCGAAGAATGGCAACAAGGACGCACCTTAATCGTTGTGACCCACAATATTAATCTTATACTCGGCTCCGTATCACCAGAGAGCTATCCACTCGTGCGTATTGTCGGATTACAAGAGGGTACAACATTTTTTGAAAGCGATCTTTCCGACGGCACGCTCACCGAATCCATCGGTCACTTATACAAACTTCCCGTAGAGAAGGTTTCTGTATTTGGCCGAGATCACCTGATTTTTGGAACGCCAACATGAAACGAATTGGGTTGATTTCTCTCATCTGTATATGCATTGTTTTGATCGCCCCGTGGATTGGCTCTACGTCCCGCGTCGACCTTAGTGACTTCATTTTTTGGCAGTTGCGCGCTCCGCGGGTGTTGACGGGTGTAGCCGTCGGTGCGACCTTGGGGATCACCGGTGCTGCCTTTCAGGCGCTCTTCGGCAATCCTCTCGCGACCCCCAGTACCACGGGAACCACAGCTGGAGCATCGTTGGGTGCACTAACCGCACTGATCATCCTACCCAATGAAGGATGGATGCATACTGCAGGGGTTCCTCTCTTCGCCTTTCTCGGAGCCATGGCCGTTTCCATTGCCATTACCATGCTCGCTTCTCAACGCAATATGCACATCGAGGACGTATTACTCGCCGGTATCGCATTAACACTGGCTGCCGGAGCCATGACAACCGGACTCCAGTTTCAAGCGGATATTGCAGCCACCTATCGCGCAGTACAGTGGTCACTGGGGTCTTTGGCTCAAGTTGGGTACGACTCCACATTTCTACTCTTACCGCTGTGCGGGATTGCCTGTTTGGGGATCCTCTTGCAAACGCGCGCATTGGAAACGATGATCTCTGGTGAAGAACAGGCATTCACCCAAGGTGTAAATGTTCAATTCGTTCGAAGCTTCGTTCTTTTTTTTGGAGGACTGGGGGTTGCCAGCACCGTTGCTTGGTGCGGCCCCATCGCCTTTATCGGATTGGTTGTTCCACACATCGTCCGCATGATATTCAACAACACGCGAAGAATTCTTTTTCCGATGTCTGGCGTAATGGGTGCAACGTTTTTGGTCGGATGTGATGCCGTCGCCCGAATCATTTTTAGTGGACAAGAGTTACCTGTCGGCGTATTAACAGCCATCATAGGGGCTCCCGTTCTCATCGTCCTCGTCATAAATAGGAGACGCTCATGGTAATCCATTCACCAGATCAAAAAAGCATCCAAGAAGCAAAAGAGCACCAAGACCGTCTGACCAAGCCAACCGGTGCACTGGGTGAACTAGAGGATATCGCTTGCTGGCTCGCCGGGATACAAAGAAGAAAGAATCCACAAAGTCGTCCGGCCGAACTCATCCTGTTTGCGACCGACCATCCGATATCCCTCTATGGTGTGAGTGCCTATCCAAGAGAGGTCACCGGCGCGATGGTACACAATATTTTGGTCGGGGGAGCCGCATCATCTGTTCTTTGTAAAAGCATGAACCTTCCGCTCCACCTCTGGGACGTAGGTGTGGATAGCGATTATCCGGTCCCCTCTCTTTGTGAAGACACACAATACCACCGTATGGATTCTGCGGGATCTGTGGGAAATTTGTTTGAAGAAGACGGCATGGATAAAACATGCTTGCAACAATGCATGGAAGCTGGAAAACAGGCCATCGATCGACTGAACCCAGATACAAAAATTGTCCTTTTTGGCGAAATGGGAATCGGCAATACAACACCGGCTGCAGCCGTTGCTGGCGCAATCCTAAAAGTAGAAGCCGCAGAAATTGTGGGTGCTGGCACCGGTGTTCACGGCAACGCCCGACAAAACAAAATATCCCTCGTTCAAAAGGCCCTCGATCGATGTGCCTCTCTCACGGATCCGACGGATATTCTTCGATGCTTAGGCGGAAGAGAAATCGCCGCTATGGTCGCAGCCTTCGAGAGGTCTGCCCAAAAAGGTCTAGCCGTCTGGGTCGATGGATTCATCGTAAGCAGTGCGGCGCTTGTGGCCTGCCGTCGGAATCCTGCAATTCGTCCCTATCTGCGCTTTGCACATTGCTCTGCCGAAGCCGGTCACCAACGAATCTTGAAAGCCTTAGAGGCCAACCCCTTAATCAATTGTGGTCTGCGCCTCGGCGAAGGTACCGGTGCTCTGACGGCCTTCCCTATTTTAGAACACGCCATCACCTTGCACAATAACATGGCGACCTTTGAAGCGGCCGCGGTTCCCGATCGAGAAGACTGATGCCGCCCTGGCTCCTCGCTCTTCGCGCCTCCTTTACTTTCCTCACGCGGATTCCGGTGGGTGGGTTCCCATATCCACAAGATACATGGAAATGGATTTCGCTTTGGTTTCCTTTTGTGGGTCTGGTTCTCGGCGGGCTAGCCAGTCTTTTGTTTCTCGTGCTTCCCGACGCTCTTTCTTTTGCCAATCGTGCCATCATTATCGTTGGACTCGGCATGATGCTTACCGGAGGGTTTCACGAAGACGGACTCGCAGACACTGCCGATGCCCTCGGTGGTGCCTACAACAAAGAGCGGGTTATGGAAATTCTTAAAGACAGCCGCATTGGTGCGTTTGGAGGAATGGCTCTTTTTGTTGCATTGGCGCTCCGAATTGGGTTGCTCGCAGATCTTGGCGCCCAAATGATGTGGGGCCTCATACTCGGTCAAAGCCTGTCTCGAGCCGCAAGCACCATGCAGCTCGCCATTTTTCCTTATGCCCCCAAAACCTACGGCACATCCAAGTCAAAGGATGTAGCGGTCTCAGGAAGAACCCAATTCATCGTCGCCTTCATTTGGACCCTTCTCATTCTATTGGTGTCGTGGAGAATGGGGCTCTCGATATCAACAGCTGCGGGTATTATCGGAGTTATGGCCATACTAATTTTCTTTCTCGGCTGGCGCTTTATGAAGCGCGCAGGAGGGCTAACGGGCGACTTCCTCGGGACTACACAGCAACTCACTGAACTTGGAATCCTATTTGTTTTGGTATGCATATGAATTTTTGGACACTTCGACACCCACCAACCGATGCAAAGGGTATTTGCGTTGGACAACACAAGGTTCCCCTGACCATGTCACAAAAAGAGGCATGCACACGCGCGCTTGAAACGGCGCCCCTTATACCCGATATCATCTACAGTTCCGATCTACCAAGATGTATGAATTTGGCGTCGCGGCTCGGTTCTCACTGGGGTATTCCTCATCGCGTTGACATACGATTGCGCGAAATCTCAATGGGAGAATGGGAAGGAAAAAGCTATGACTCTCTCTTGCAAGATACAAGGTGGAATACATGGTGTGAAAACTGGCTGACGGCACGTCCACCGGGAGGAGAAGCACTTGCAGATCTTCAAAAAAGGGTACTCTCTTGGCTGGATGAAACCGATATCTCAGCCAAGACGCTACTCGTCTCACACGCCGGCGTTGTACGAAGCCTCTACCAATGCGCAGGTCTGTCATGGGAAGATGCAATGCAGCAGTCCGTTGTTCACCTCAAATGGCAGAGGATTACAATACCGAAGAGCGAATAAAAAGATTTATTCGTTTATCGAGTTTGGGTTTTCCGTACGGAAATCCTCGTAGAGGATGTAAGACGCACAAAATATTCGGTTCCGAAACGAACCGAACTCAAAAATAACAAATAAAATATTGCTATTTTTGTAAACAACGTTTATTATGTAAATACTGTTTACAAAAGGAGTACATATGATTCTTTTAATGATGGCGCTAACCGGAACCGCTTCCGCTTTGGACTATTCCTCCATTCGAGAAAAACCAAAATTCGAGGCGATGCACGGCTTTCGTATCGGCTATGGGTATGTAAATACCGATCCAGACTCTCACTACCTACTCGAGGACCGTTGGCTCTACCTTATCGGTTACGAGCTCACCCAATCGCTCGATGGGGGTAGTTGGTTGGATGTCATTTTCGTACAAAACCTCTCGGTCGTTGGATTGAACCAAAGTATTTTCATCCCATCGGGAAACTTACTCGTCGGATTTGAATTCAGCGATAGTTTTCAATTGGCCAGCGGGATTAATATCGTTCCCTCGTCCAGTCCCTTTCACATGATCCTCGCCGCGGGGTGGACACCCAAAATCGGTGATATTAACGTACCTTGCCACATCTCTTATGTTCCCGACATTAACAACAATTGGCGCATGTATTTGACCACAGGCGTCAACTGGTGATGTGGGTTCCCATCTCTTCCCTCTCTTTGGCTCAGGGCGTATCCTCTACCGCAATGCCAGAACACCACGTCGGATTTGGCTACCAATATAGACGCTTGGTGCCGGTAGAAACCTATTCTTCTCCCCATTGCTCTGTCATGCACTACAGTATGGTTTTTACTCGAAATCAACGAAGAACTCTTGGGGCTTTTGTAGAACCCGGAATCTCTATCGTTGGACTAAATCAAAATATCGCACAACCCAATGTAAGTCTGATTTTTGGTTTTCAACTCGGCCCGTTCCTTCGTTTTGGAACCGGTTCTATCGTTACTTTTCGACCATCTCATTCCCCTCCTCTTTTTCCCCAGTGGCTTGTCGAAAGTACAATTCTCCTTTCCATTAAAGCTGTCACCCCTCCCGTAAAATTGTCCTACGTTCAAAAATCTCACGGACTCGAACAGTACCAGTTTACGGTCGGGTATACCTTTGTTTTTCATTCTTCTGACTCTCCGTAACACGGGGTATTCATTATGAATACACCTTTCAACGATCCAGAACAGGCGCTCCAATATAATGAAAGACCGATCACCTCCACTTTGATCATGTTATTCAAATATCCATATCTCTCACAGTAATATTTGGTGATCTCTTTATGACAGACAAAATACAAAGCGCACGCGTACGAAGAAAACGCACCCAAAAATTCAACACCCTTCTCGACCACGCAATGCAAATTATCATTGAGAAAGGTTTTGCAAATCTTACCATGCGCATGCTTGCAAGCTCTCTCGACATGACACCCGGTGCGCTGTACAGATACTTCCCCTCCAAAGGCCATATCATTGGTGCTTTGGGAAATCGAACCTTGGTTCTGTACTCCAATGTGATACACGCCGGTGTAGAAAAGATACAAACGGAATTTCAAAATCAAAAACCGCACATCCAAAGCTTGATTGCACTGGGAGTGGTAAGCAAGGAATACTTTGACCTTTCCTTGCAATCATACGAAAACCATCGAATACTCAATATAATTATGGTCAATGAAACCCGGTATATGACGAATCCACCGGACTACACTGCTTTTATGCAAGGAGCGGTAAAACTCCTACAATTCACTGCAACCCAGTATGATAGGGCCATGCGCGCGGGTGCGATCGAAGAAGGAGATGCATTCCTCAATGCCTTGTCCTTACTCGGTCATTTACAAGGCTGCTTGCAACTCGTAAAATTCGGCGAAGAAATGCCCGATCTCATAGATCCCAAACAGATTCATAAACACTCTCTTCTAACTCACCTCAAGGGTCTCGGCGCAAAAAAAGAAGATGTACAAACCGCCATTTCTCTTTTGTACCGCGGAGACTCATAGGCTTCCCATAATACGATGTTGACCTATCCTTTTCTCTTTTCCCTTTTGTCGCTCTGTGGATGTCCGAAGAGATCGAATCCACCTCCGTTCATACACGGGCATCGAATCTCAGGATTGGGACCGGAGAATTCCCTGGATACATTGCCATATGCTATCCGCGATAAATATCTCGGAATTGAAGTTGATATCGGACTCACCAAAGATCTGATTCCTGTCCTTCACCACGATCCTTGGGTCAGCAAGAAAGATTGTACCCACACCGACGAAACACCCATAAAGAAACGACACTTGATCCGAGATTATGACTTTGCAACCCTACAAGAATTGTTTCGATGTGGGCAAACCGAACAGTCCATTGGAACACCCATTCCCTCTTTGGCGGATCTACTGCAAGAGCTCAGTACTCATCCCGATGTGATCCTCAACTTAGATATAAAGT
>JAYYRF010000655.1:0-2698 GCA_036127535.1 Myxococcota bacterium
GAGCAACAACAAAAACACCCGCGGTATTGGTGCGCGCATCGATGTGGTCGCGGAAGACGGGCAAACATGGACGAGATGGATTTTAGCGGGGGATTCCTTTGCTTCTAGCGGTCCTCCACGGGCGCACTTTGGTTTGGGTACGAACACGGACATTGCGCGGATCGATGTTTACTGGCCAAATGGGAATCACACCAAGGAAAACCGTCCTCAGATTAACACGCGTCTGACCATTCAACGCTAAATTGTCAAGACAACTGGGAATCTAGCCACTGTATGACATCACGGTATACCTCTTCGCGATTGGTCTCGTTGAGCATTTCGTGGCGACCTCCGGGGTATATAATATATTGAACGCGGTATAAACCGGCCTGTGAATAGGCGTTTAGTAGATTTCTCAGTCCTTTTCCTTCAAGCCCCACCGAGCAGCGTGAGCCGCTGAATAGAAAGAGAGGGAGATCTTTTCGAATTTGCTCTTGTCGTTTGGGTATCGCGATCTCCTCGTATGCATCGAGTAGGTCGATCCACATTTGGTTGGTGGTGTCGAAGTTACAGTTGGGATCGTTAACGGCAATATCGACGATTGCTTCATCGCGCGTGAGCCAATCTTTTTGTGTTCGGAGCGGCTTGAAGTTCCGCATGAGTTCTTCCCGACCGATTTTGTCGAGAACCCTCGAAAAACCACGACGACCCTTTCGAAGTCGAGCAATCCGATAGAGATAACGACCCAAAGAGGCGACGAATTGTGGCTTACCGTTGCTTCCGCTGAGTATACAACCGGCAATTCGATTGCTAAAGCGGATGATGTACTCTTGGGCCATAAAAGAACCCATACTGTGACCGAATAGGAAAAAGGGGAGGGGGTCTTGCTCTGCGCGAATGAACTCGATGTGCGATGCGATGTCTTCTACACAAAGGTTCCAACCATCTTTGTCGGCAAAGTGACCGCGTATACCCGGAGATTGGGTTTGGCCGTGACCACGATGATCATGTGCGTAGACCGCAATACCATGATCGCAAAGAAAGCGTGCAAATTCGTCATAGCGCTGTGCATGTTCAGTCATGCCGTGTGCGAGGAAGAGACGTGCGCGAGGCTTATCTTGTGGTAACCAGCGATAACTGGCAAGGTCGGTGTCTTTGTGGGTGAAAGTATATTGTTCCATCATTTCATCTATCTCGATATCAGCTTACCTTGAACAGCTCCAAAATTGACCTCTAAACCAGTTCTTAGTGGAAGAGAACGTTCTTTTTCAACATTGATAACCGTACCATTTTTGCCGGTAAAACTCCAAGTGGAGACAGATAGATTTTTGAGACCCCACTTTCGAGGATTTTGGGGGTGTTGATTAACTTCGGCAATCGTCCGGCTAAAATCGAGTCTTTTACCAAGGTGATGAGGATAGAGGGCACTATTGTAATTGAGAAATATTTTCCGATCGCCAATGTCGAGGCGCATGGGAAGACGACTTTTCTGATTGCATCGCCAGCAAACTTGGTGCTCTCCTTGATCTTCTCTCTCAAAGTCATAAAAGTTTTCGCTTCCACATTCTGAGCAGTAATACAAACAGTCACGTAGTTTGGAAAAAGCTTCCATCCATTCTCCTTCGCGAACGCGTTTGTTCGGTTCGTGCAGGCCATCGGTGAAGGCTCGGGTAAAGAGACGCTTGAGAAAGCTTGGATAGAGTTTCCAGTTGCGTATGGCCGCATCGTGGAAACCGGGAACCGGTCGGTTGCTGTCATTTTGGGGGTCGTAAATGAAGATGGGATTTTTTCCGTAAAACTCCCGTTGCGCAATCTCATTAAAAACATTGATTTTGAGTTCGCGTTTACCGTCGAGTGGATGGTGTCGAACAAACATATAAAAGAGGAGTACCGCAAGAGAGTGTATGTCGGTGTTGGTTTGGCAAATCCCCTCGTTGCGAATCAGTTCGGGAGCCGCAAAGAAAATGAAGATAATATTACCCGGCGTTTTATTGATGCGGACGTTGTCAGTGTCGCAAATGCGGATATCTCCGGTGTTGGGATCTAAAAATGGGCCTCCAAGATTGATGTCTTTATAGCAGGCGCCCATGTTGTGCAGCTTTCGAAAACTCTCCGCCAAATTAATGGCGGCTTTACAGAGGATATTGAATTTTGGAATCGGTCGCATTCGCCCCAAAACGAGCTTTTCGAGTCCTTGGAAGCGGGGCTCAAGTAATTCCATGATGTACCCGAAGCTATTTTTCTTCTTGTCCATAATCATGGATAGAGGCCACAGGAATCGAGAGTCCGGTGGCGAATTTTGCAATAGGAATTCGCGAAGTGAGACGAGCTGTTCTCCGGCTTGCTCTTGTTGTTGTGGGTTCGTCGGAGGGAAGTACCATTTGAGAGCATAATGCTTGGAGCCAATGCGGACTTTATAGACCTCTCCTTGTCCCCCTGCGGCGATCATATGGATAACCTCTACCATTTGACCCTCTGAATTCCGTAAGATGTAGCCTTTTTTCAAATGACCCATGTTATGTCTCCTTTGCCCAGTGTATGATTCCTAGAGTTGTATCGTCGCCATTGCCACGAAAGGAAAGTTCGCCAAGCCATGCGGGTAGCGATTGGGATAATTCATCCCACGATTCATTTCCCAGTCGCTGTAGAATCCAACGCCCCACGTTGATATAGCTTTGTTCATCGTCTTGTAGAGAATCCCGAATCCCATCGGTCGAAA
>JAYYRF010000656.1:0-3074 GCA_036127535.1 Myxococcota bacterium
ACCGACGGAAGCGGAATGGGAATATGCGGCACGTGGTGGTGAGAACTACAAGTATGCGGGTTCTAACTCGGTTGGTGATGTTGCTTGGTACTCTGATAACAGTGCTTTGAAAACGCACAAAGTTTGTACTAAGAAAGAGAACGGCTATGGTTTGTGTGATATGAATGGAAATGTTTGGGAGTGGGTATGGGACTCTTGGCAAAGAGAATACGGTTCTTCAATCACCGACCCCGTGTATGTTGACAAATCAAGCCCCGAGCGCGTCTTCCGAGGTGGTTGCTGGGGCAACCGCGCGGGGTTCACCCAAGTTTCTTTCCGCTTCAAGTGGGGCATCGCGTGTGACCGAAACCGCTATTTGGGGTTTCGTTTTCTGAGGACTAATTAATGACGAGAAAGCCAAATATATCGCACTCTCGCTCGATCTTCGTCTCCCTTGCGTTCGTAGCGTTGGGCCAATATGGTCTCGAAGTGACGCTGCCACGTCTTCGCCCAATTGACCCGCCTACCGAACACCTTTGAGACGAATCTCCTCTCGAATAGCACGAATACGTTTGTCTACCATTTTTAAGAATTTGAACGACGAATAGCACGAATGCGTGTGTTTACCATTCTTAGGGATTGGAATTTGGAATAACACGAATCCGTTTGTTTACCATGTAAGGAGTCGGAACCAAGAACATCGCCTTTGCCCGTGGCTTTGGGACTGGCTATTAGAAAAGAGTCGGCTCTTTTGATTTTGGGAGAAACAAATGGGATACACACTTTACTACAACGGTTCAAGCGAAACCCCGATTACCGATGCCCAACGTGCCGTGATCGCGGCCAATGTCGAAACATGGAGCGCAAAGCTCTCCGAAGAATCGGAGGCCTACATGTGGGAAGTCTCCGAAGACGGTTTGGAGCTTAGCGGGTGGACCAAGCCCAGTTCCGACGACGACGAAATGGAAGAGGACATGGAGGTGATTGTTTCCGCCGTTCGCGACCTGCAGAAAGCCTTGCCCGATGTGCGTTTTACCGTGACCGATGACTTCGAAATGGAGCATTTCCCCTAATGAGATCGAGAGGGTGGAGTGTCCTCGCCGGTTTTGTGGGCTTAATCTCCATTTTTCACGAAAATGGATTTTTTTGCGTCTGCTATGAATTCAATTACACGGAATAAAGGAGCCTCGCTTTCGTTCTGTATACAACCCGTGCTTCAATTGAAAAATGCGACTTGTATAAATCGCAAACGGATATTATCTTTCTATATTATGAACAAACAGGTAAACCTTATTCTTACCGGAGATGCGCATGTCTATACTTTTCTTCCTTTCTTCTCTGGCCTTGGCCATTCCACCCCGAACATCCGCTAAAGATCAGTTCCGCGAATTGTCAGAAGAGAAATTTACGCTGTACTTTAAAAATGCGGTAACCGGACAACCCATCGCCGGTGCCCAAATTCGTTTTCAAGGTGCGACCAAACGAACCAAATCCGACGGTAGCGTTCGCTTTGACTTTCCCGATGATTTGGACAGCGGCGAAGATTTCCGCTCGCTGCAGTTTTCCAAGTCGGGGTTTGTGTCCTCCGAGTTTGAATTGCCGTTCCAAGTCGGTACCTTGTGGTTTAACCAATACTCAGTGTCTCCCGAACTTCCTTTGAAAAAGCTGCGCATCGTATTGGATTGGGGGGCGAAGCCTCGTGATTTGGACGCGCATTTGGTTCGAGATGGCTCTTATCATATTTCCTATCGCAACAAAAAGAGCGTCGTGGATCACGCGGCCTTGGATCGCGATGACACCGATGGACACGGTCCGGAAACCGTTACCTTGCATACCATTGATTCCAATTCCGATTATCACTACTTTGTGCGCGACTACAGCAATCGCAGCCGAAGCGGAAGCTCCGGGTTGTCCAAAAGTGGTGCTCGGATCCACGTCTACACCAGCAATGGACGCCAAGAGACGTACTATGTTCCCACAAACCAAACCGGTCGAACCTGGAGCGTCTTTAAAATTCGAAACGGCAAAATTGTGCCGAGCATGCGGTTAGCCGACTAGTTTCGGTATCAAAAAGCCAGCTGAAATACCCAGTACTGGCCTTCGGTGTACATATTGAACTTGTAGTTGCCCAGCAGATCGGCGGCATAGATCTCTTCGGGAGAGCGACAAGACATGTCAAAACTCGAGAAACTGCTATAGGATCCGGCCTCATACAACTCTTCCATGTAGAGAGAGAGGATGTATTTCCCGCCCTTGTTTTCTTGTTTAAACTTGATGTCGGAGTCCTTACGTCGAGCAAGTCCATATTGATCGATCGTAACCCCTTGGGGTGTGCTGTATCCTTTGTTTTCCAACCATTCGAGAATTCTCTCTTCACTGGAGGTTCGATCGCGTACCTCTTCCACAAAGTTGCTCAACACAACCGAGCACGAGATGTTGGGAGAGGCTAAAAAGGACATTTTTTCTTTGGACACGTTGGTTTGGCCGACTTCATCTTCCGTATCGTAATCTTTTAGCAAGTCTTTGATTTGATGAACAAAGAGTCCACGTCCGAAGCTTTGGGCTTCTTGTTTGGTGATCAACTCCTGCTGTGCGTACAACTGCAGCATCGAAATCCAAAACGCGATCTCAACCGTGGTATTGGTCTCGGAATAGAAATTGATACAAGACGGCGCGGTGCACTTGCGCTTGCCTTTGGCGAGAACCAGCAATTTCTCTCGCGCTTCCTCTTGGATACTGTGATCGTCCGATTCAAATCCGCTTACGCCAAAATGTGCTTCCATGGAATACAAGAGATTTTCTGGAATTTCTTTTTTGGTGTACGAATAGCCGGATGCCGGCCAGTAGGTGTTCCCGGCAACAGAGCCGTTGCGGGAGCTGGACGTCGCTCCCTTGGTCGAGGCATTGTTCGATTGTTGGGGCGATTTTGTAAATAGGGCGGGCAAAGGCACACTTGCACATCCGCCGGACATCATGCACAAAAAAATGGCAAAGAAAAGGAAACCGTTACCGGGCTTCTTTTTCTTATGCCAATTTTTTGCGATGAGGAAAAAAATACGGTGCATCTTACTCCTCAGCACGTTTGTTATTCGATT
>JAYYRF010000657.1:0-3200 GCA_036127535.1 Myxococcota bacterium
CTTTATTGAAGAACAAGGGTTATTTGAGGAGGTCAGCAATTGAATCCGATAAAATGTCAAGGCTTCCGGTTGCATATTGGATGCTGTAACTGCCAATTGCCTCATTGTGAGAGGAAATATACACTTTATTGACCCCCTCTCTTATTCTATGATTCCATATTCCATCACATAAAAAAAGCTTTCCGTCTAAATGATAGCCTTGAATGTTAATTTTTGATCCAGAACACAATGATAAATCATAGGATCCCTTAGAGAGGTGAAGGTCTAGTTCTTGTAGATTTGACCCTGTAACATTACCGTGAGATAAAAAAATATCCGCCTTTGAAACATCGTAGAGATCTATATCTCCCTCGCGAAGGATGAGTTGTACGGGATGATCCTTTGAAACGGTTCCCCAAATTTCACAGCCAAAGGGACAATACGATACAATGGTACCATCTTCACTGGCAAAAAGAAGGGAGAATCCGGAACGATTAACCAGTTCCCAATCACCAGTACCAGAACGCAAATGCAAGGAGGCCTGATCTCCACGGAACCGAATCGCAGTATTATGGACAAAGACACTCGATTCCCTCTCGTAGGATAAAGTTAAGATCGAAACCAGAAAAAGGAACGTGTAGCGCGAATAAATGGACATAATAAATACTGTAGCAACAAAGTATTGACATGTCAACACTATTAAATCCATTCCTTTTTGTTATCGTCGACCTTCACAGAAATTCCACTCCTACCCATGGGGAAAAGACTGAATCTAAAATATTTGTTGACGATCAATGACTCCACAGGCGTGTTCGAGCGCCTCTTCTGTATGAATCGGTTCCCAGCCTAACCCTCGTGCCCACGTTCTCTGCTTTCGAACCAGTCTCCAGCTTCCAAATTCGGTCTTTTCAAGCGCCTCTTCGGTTGCCATATCTCCCTTTGCCGCTTGTAACATATAGCGATATGAAAAGGATTTTAAGGGTTTCTCGTTTAAATTCCATCCTTCGTGGAGGATATTGCGACATTCATCCAAATATCCATTTTGCATCATGACGGAGAGCCTTTGCTGAATACGATCTCGAACATCTTCTCGATCAATCCATATCAACGGAGCCCGTAAAGGAACTCTTCGTGGGGGATCTTTTTGAACCTCTGAGAACGGCCTCCCCGTGAGTGTGAAGATCTCCATTGCTCTGACCAAACGAATGCGATCATTGGGATGAATACGTTTTGCAGACACCGGATCTGCTTTTTGCAGTTCTCCGTGAAGATCCTCTATGGCTTCGAGCTTCTTTCTCAATTCCATATCTGCAGAAGGCATTGCCGCGAGGGGATTTAAAAGGGAGTTGAAGTAAAAGTGCGTACCGCCAACTACGATGACCCTTGGATAATGTGTACACACTTCGTCGAAAAGTTCTAGAAATGACGCAACTGAAAATTCAGCGTCAATTCGGCATACATCTATACCAAAATGGGTAACTCCCCTCCTCTCTTCCATCGTTGGTTTTGCTGTACCGACATCCAATCCTTGATAGACGGTCATGGCATCCGCTGACAATACAACGGCATCGTATCGCAGCGCTAACTCTACTGCTAGCCCCGTTTTTCCAACAGCTGTTGGCCCAACAATTAAAAAGACCGACACGTCACTCCCTATCCGAACGTTCCCTTCCTCTAGCTTCGGTGAAAACGTTTCTCCAATTCTTTGGTGTCTATCCGTATTGCAACGGGACGACCGTGCGCGCATACACCAAAGTCAACACCATCTAACTCTTCTAATAGTTCTTGCATTCGAAAAGGAGACAGCCTGTCACCGGCACGAATGGATGCATGACAAGCCGTTGTCGCTAATTTCAACTGCAAACGCTCCTCTAAAGGTGTTCCACTGCCCCCCAAAGCTATATCGTCAGCAACGTCTTCTATTAGGGTTGCCCAATCCGATACCCCCAAGAAGGGAGGCACCTGCCGTAACGCTAGGGTAGAACCTCCGAATGGTTCTAATTCAAGCCCGTAGCGCTCCAAAACCTTCAGATGCGGTACAATCGAATGATAGCGCGCTGGATTGAGTTCAATCAAAATCGGACTGAGCAATCTCTGCCCCCAAGCGCCTTGGCGATTTACATTTTGCATCATTTCGAACAGGGTAATCCGCTCGTGCGCCGCGTGCTGATCGATAATGACCAGTTCACCGTTTCCTTCACACAATATATAGGTTGTACTTAACTGCCCGAGAACGCGCAATTCGGAAAAGGATGCAACCGGCAGCAAATCGGACACGACCATCTCTTGTTCCGTTTTCATTGGCCATGTACCCAAGACGCGATCCAATACGGTCGGCGCTAAAGATTCCACTGACTCAGGCTCAGAAAAGACAGGTTTGTTCGCTTGAAACGATAATACGCTCTTGGGAAACATTCTCTTGCTGGAAGTCGATGGGTCAGGGGTGCTGGGTTCCACGTCTTCCGCAACCAATAACGCTTGTTGCTGCGTATTGGGAAGAGCGGATATAATCTCTTTCACGGGCGTTTTTGGTTCCCATAAAGGCACTTGTTCTTGCCTTTCTTTGGTGACCGGCGGTATCGCTTTGGGACGCACTTGCGTACTGCGCTTTATACCGTGCTCTTGCAGTCGCCCCCGAAGATTTCTGACGAGTAGCGCGCACAACTCCTTAACGTTCTTGAATCGAACCTCCGTCTTGGCTGGATGTACGTTCACATCTACATCGGATGGCGGCAAATGGACACACAAGATTACGGTTGGATATCTTCCCTTTGGAATCAGTCCCTGGTAGGCTTCCCGAATCGCTCTTCGAAGAGCTGTATCTTTTACGTATCGGTCGTTTACATACAAGTAAGAGTTATTTTGCCCCGTAGCGCGGTGGACTCCCACTGGCGAAATGGCTCCTTTGATGCGAAAATGACCTTGCTGGAACTCGATGGGGATCAAACCCCGTGCTTGGTTTCCCAAAAGCTGTATCGCTCGGGTTTCCAATGTGGTGGTTGGAGTCGCTCGAATCACTTGTGATCGATTGTGTTTTACTTCGATGTCGATATGGGGCCGGATCAACATTTCGCGGATGACGGCTTCTAAACAATGTCCAAGTTCGGGAGAGTCTGTGCGAAGGAAATTTTTCCGCGCGGGTACATTGAAAAATAAATTGCGTGCCGTGATCTAGGTTCCAATCGGCGCTCCCGTCTCAATCACGTCGGGTTTGTTTCCGC
>JAYYRF010000658.1:0-7017 GCA_036127535.1 Myxococcota bacterium
CAATCGCGATTTTTTCCGGCTGTGTAAGACGCTCACCCGTTTCCAAAATTCTTGCTTTGTCAATGCGCTTCTTTACAATTTCATACCGCGCGTTGTAGGCTCCATCGACACTAAAGTGCTTCTCTTCCATTTGAAACGTAATGTTGAGCGGGCTGGACTGAACGAGCAGCAGATGAGCGGTATCCAAGGGTGTCGAGAGTTGCGGCTTTAGTTCGCGCATCAGCCAAACAACGCCGCACATCGACATCAATTGCCATAAATACAAGTTACGCAAAGCGAGACGACTACAGGTTCCAGACTCGAGTAATGCATCTCCGACATAAATGTTGTGATCGACACCGTCGGTTTTGAATTTTTCGAAATAGTGCGGAATCATCTTTTGTGCGATTTCTTGCTGGAAATCTAAGTATGCTCCGATGGTTTCGTTGATCTGAGACACCGATTCATCGTAGCTTTTTCGCACCCTATACACCACACCAACTTCGGAATCGAGCTCGTCCCGATAAGCCATCACTTTTTGGCGAATCTCATCACTCAGCAAAGAGAGTTCTCCAAAAGCAGATTCCACAACATTGCGCAGGAACATATAGATACGCGTCTCGTCTCCTGACTTGAGACCGTGCCCAATGGAGCGCTGATGCTTGCGGATTCGATAGCCAAGCTCATCAAAAACCGGACGTGAATATGACTTCTCTGCCGTATGAATTACATCGGCTGCCAACCGAAGTTGGTAGGCTAAATCAGAGCGAATCGCCTCATTTCTCTTTGACGAAGAACTACGAATATCGGAAACGCCAAACAGCGGGATAACCTGCTTGAAAACCACGGGCTCTGGATACGGGATTTCTTCTCGCTCTAACTGTTTGAGATAGTTGCGCGCCATCTCCTGAAAGCGCCATTCAACCGATGGATGAATCGCTGTACAGGTCTGCTTGATGACGGACATCATCCGTTCATGCTCTCCCTCTTGCACATGGTTAATGGCAGTCGCAACATGCTCAACCATGTTGAGCAAACGAGAAACCGCATAAAAATCGAACGCATGCATCTTTTGAGAACCACACTCTAAGAGCCCGACACACTCGTCGTGGTGAACGATGGGAAGAATCATAACGCTTTGAAACTTCGCTTTTTGCAGGGTGGGCAATTGATGCTGATCTTGCAGCGCGTTGATGATCTCCACCTCGTGAATCGCACGAGCATATATGTCGTTGGGAGGAAGCGAGGATGGATCCACCTCGCTTTCAAAACGAAGACTGCGCAGATAGGGTTGCCATCGCGCTCGACGGCTGCCGGATTCACAGGGGCTTCGGATGATTCCGATTTCGATATCTGGAATACGCACCATTTCTCGCACTTGATCTTGAAATCGAACCAAATCGGTCCGGCGCACCAGCGAATCTCGCATGGAGAGTTGCTTCTGAACCGTATCTACCTGGTGTTGGTGTGTAATATCGACGCCCCAAAAGAATGCGATACCATTGAGCATCAGGTTGCGCGCGTCGAAGATAGAAGAGATGTGATCCGGATCGAACGGGTTGGTTAAGATCTGATCGATATCCTCTTGGGTCAGTTCCGGTAATTCACCGTCAACGCCCATCCCCACAGACCAAGACCGACTGGAATAAATTTCGTTGTCGACGCGAACACGGTAAAAGCGCGACGGCTGGTTGGGCTGAATCTGCGCCGTTAAGATACCAAACATCCCTTCCGGACGTGGTATCGGAAGCTTGCTCAAATCGAGCCGATCACCGTATAGACGATAGATTAAAATCAAAAGACAAGCTGCATTGCGCAGGGGAAGAACATTTTGGATGGCGCTCTCGTCCAGCGGATATAGCTTTTCCACAGCCGGCGTACTCCACAAAACCTCCATGGTTGACGGGGTCATGGCCACCAAGACGGAATTGGGATCCATTTGGGAGTCCAATGAATACTTGATGGATAGAAGCAAGCTCATAAAATCCGCATGCTTGCGGATAACGGAACCATCTTCATGACAACCGTGGAGTTCCGGTCGACGTTCCCATTCGAGCAGTACGCGGTCTCGCGTCTCTTTCATCATCGGAAACTGTTCCATATCGAGTTGTCGCCAAGCGTTAATCAAATAGCTCAAATCCGCTTTTCCTTGATAGGGCAACTGATGTGGAGCAACATACAATACATCAAGGGCATTTATTTGGTTATTTGACTCATGATGCTCTGCCATACAACCCTCCTAAAAAAAAATTGGTTCGATGGTTTATTTTATCCAATCCTTGTGATACGTCGCTAATATTTTTTGGACGGAAGGTAGATTCCTGCGGGGGAAGAGACTAAATTTACGCAATAAATCGTGCTATCCTAGTCTATGAATCAACAAAATGTCATGCGTAAAAAAGATAAGAGTCCGTCTGCATATATCCTACTTATCTCGCTGTCCATCCTTTGGATGGGACTTTCCACCATCGGAGCATATTGGTATAGCTCTCAGACAGGTTCGCATTTTATTCCCCCGGGAACACTTTCCACAGATACATGGGAGTCTCGCAGCACCGATGTAAAAGCGAATTCGCAAAAACGCACGACCGGAAGCGGCGTGCAAATTATAGATGACGCACTGCAGATTAATCGCTACACGACGATCTCTCCCAAGGCACAAACGCGAACCTCCGAGGTCGAAGTCATACTCGACAGTACAAGCGACCCGATCCAACTGCAACTCGTGGACGGATACCGAAGTAACTTTTTAGAACTCGGCTTTACCCACTTTCGCAGCCAAAGCGATGGGGATTGGCTACCGTGCCACTGCGATGGGTTCTATCGCGTTTCGATGCAAAGAAAAGAGATTTGGCTGTTGCACGGGGAGAAACGGAGTATGATAGCATCCGGTTCCTTTGATCGATTTCGAATTGCGGTCGAAAGCGGTAATGGAGCACTCAACAGCATCCGTGCTTGGGACGCGAACAACCTCCTTTTTATCGAGGAAGATTTTCGCAATGCGACCGTGCCGGATCGAATGCGAAACATCGGCGCTCTAATGGGTTTTGCTTTGGGCGCGTTTGCCATCTTAGCATTGTGGAAAGGCCGATTGTTAGCATCCATTTTTCTGTATATTCCAGCGATGTATGTACCGCCGGCATGGGTTGCTGCCCAAACCCATGCGAAGTGGAACCTTTGGATCGAAAAACTGTATCTCACCCAAACGACGGCGTGGCAACTGGCAACCATTGCGTTGTGGTGTGCCCTTTTACCCGCTGTAATGCTCTTTGTCGGGCATCTTGGGCTCGGGCTGCGCTCTCTCTCATCCAAACCCCAAAATCGTGTTCCGATCATCATCTCGTGGAGCATTCTCGCTACGCTCACAATGCTGCTTAGCAATCGTGAGGCAGGGTTACACTGGGGGATCATCTTCCAAATCATCTTTTTGTCTCTACCACACTGGCTCGCTTGGCGATCGAAGATACCGACGAAAGGATGGCTTTTGCGCGATACCCCTTCCTTTGTGGCCCTTGGGATCTTCGGCTGGGGTATAGGGCTCCTCATCGCGACGCTTTGGCGACTCACCCTGATTGTTTCGTCTGTCTCGCTCCTGAAGGATTCGCACAGCCGTCCAACCGCCGATAGCCTTTTCATTCTTTTGCTTCTGCTGCCTGTCGGTATCGAACTGAGCATTCGCGACACTTATCTCAATACGGCTTGGCATGTAGACACCTTAAGTGCAAAATACAACAGCAAAGATCCTTCGGAGTACTTGGTTGCCATGTGGAGCGCTTCTTGTGGAAAGCGTAGCGGTAAAAAACCGAATATTACGGTTTTTATCGGGGGTTCTTCCACCGGAGGTGATTACCAGTTCCGCCAAACCCCTCATCTCTTCTTCGCAGGCCAAAGCCACTCCCTTTTATGCGATCGGCTTCCCAAAGGACAGCGTTTGGTGACCCAAAATTTCGGTCGGGGTGCGATGGATACGCACATTATCGCCCACAGCATGGACACATTGTATCATACGTCTCAAGCGGATCTGATCGTGATGTACGTCGGTAACAACGATCTCCTAACGAAGAAAAGCCCGCTGAGTAAGAAGCAACTGCGTAATCAATCCGAGCATTGGAAATCGCAGCTCACGGGAATACAGCACTACACCGCAAAAACGAGACTCGTCATCGGCAGTTCACTCCTCTTCCGGCAATTGCAGCCACAAGAGCAACTCGCAGTGAGCGTTCCTCTTCCAGATGCGAAGGAAAACTTTGAGCAGATCGCCCAAAAAGCCAAAGAGCACAACACTAAAATTCTGCTCTTGACCGAATACATCAACCCTTCTTTGTTTCAACGAAGAGGCCAAAGCGGCGTGAAAGAAATCCAAGAGAACTTTCAAGAGTACACCGAAATACAAAGACAAATCGCACAAGAGAACGAAAACGTCTATTACTTCGATATTTGGTCTGCGCTGTCCCCCTACGCGCATGAGGATCTGTTCATCGATAACAATCACCTAAATATGCAAGGAAATCGGCGCGTAGCACAAGTCCTCGAACCGATTATCGCTGACGTACTCGGATGGGAGAATCCTTAGTCAGAGAATTCAACGCGCAGTGTATACTCACCGCTGCGAACCGTTCCGGAGCCATCAACCCAAGAATCGACCACGACATAGTATCGCCCCGGCTCGATGTCCTTGGAAAAGGAACGATGTGCACGAGCCAAACAGGCATCGGGATCGTCAGCGTCCAGTAAATGGATATCGACATCGATGGGTTCTTCACAATCGACCGAAATCTCAATCTCCCCTTCGGTATCCGTCGTAAATAAATATACAACTTCCGGCCCACTCTCATCTGCAGTAGAACAGTTGTATTCATCAAATATACTGGTTCCTACACCCGCAGTGCTTCCGTGAGAGAGGAAGGAGTTCGTGTCGATCTCCCACGGACAAGCATGGGTACCATCCGGCGTGCACTCCGACCACACGCGGGGATCGATATCCCTCGCATCGATCAAATAATAATCCACTTCGGTTCCCAAAGACTCCCAGGCTATGTCTATAAATTGTGTCCAATTGCGATGTCCGGGGATTGTTTGACACCCTGCTGACCAATTATGCACCTTTGCTGACCCCAGAGGAGCATCGACAGAGGCGAGATGAATATTGTGACCCGATCCTGCGCGTTCGTGATCCTCGCTACCACCATCGAGCCAACCGTTTCGATCGCTGTCCCAATGACCATTTTTGTTGGCATCATCGCGAACCTTATATCCCCACTCATCGATCTGAATCGCGTTGTAACCCCGGTGCCAGCCATTTTTATATCGATAGCGTCGGTTGGGACGCAAAGAGGAAGAGTTGTGGTAACCAAAATTATAAGCGCCGGTGTCAGCATGGGCGTGAAATTCACGTACATGCCCACGACCACCGTCTCTCCATATGACCACAATGGTATCGTTGAAATAATTCGGTGTATTCCCGTTCCAATCAAAGGTTCCCGGCCACGCACCGCGTAGCCCCAAAATACTGCGTTCGCCCGACCCACTATCGACAACGACACCCGTCGTTTTTTCGATGATGTCCCGATAAAGTTGATACGCCTCCTCTTCGGTTAGGTACACCGCTCCTTCCGGCAATTCAAAACAACGCTTGCCCTCCCAATCGAGTGTACGTTCGAATAAAGGCATGGTGTCGGTGTGTCCCGGCATAGTGAGCATATCGCTTGGTCCAACCATCTTCCAAAGATAATCTGGTTCCGGCTCCATATACGCAATCGCATCGACCTCATCATCGTCTACATTCGTGGGCGTGGGCCGATCCCAGGTCACCGTACGCTCCTCCATCGAGGAGAATTCAGAGGCATACCCAAATCCACACGTTCCACTGGGATATATATCTGGTTCTGCAGATTCTTCTTCGGGAGCGGATTCTTCTTCGGGAGCGGGTTCTTCCACGGATATATCGACGTCTTCGTATTCCTCCTCTACATCGGAGAGATCCGTGGCCAAATCGATTTTCTCAACGGGCTGTACACATGAAAGAAGAGAGAAAAGAAGGTTCATTCGAGCTCCTGCCTTAGACAGAGACCATGCTATACGTCATAACCGTAGACAAAAAGCAACAACTGCGTGACAGATAAATTCAGCCCAAAAGTAGCTTTTATGTCTTAATAATGGGGTTGATCGCATCCGCAATCTAGCCCGAGATGGAAAAAAAATTCTCCAAACCGATGCGGTTTAATCGCTGACACGATTGGAGCGCAAAATTTCCGATATTCACTTTCGTGCCTTTGGATACCCAATACTCCCTTAATGGGCATAGTATCCGCTGAGGTATATACTCGCGCTGTTCGACGAGAGGCTCTCTCCATTCGCAACCGTAATACCGGAAGTGAAACGGTGGGGGGAATCTGGTCTGCAATACCACACAAACTGACTGGATACCGATATGTATGTATTTCCTTCACAGCTTACATCGGTCACGATAAAATCTCGACCCGATGTATTGGTAAATATGGTTCCGTACCCGCCAACGTTTGCAATTGGATTGCTTCCCATACTAATATTCGGCCCATTAATCGCGTGTGCCGGTTGAAACGATCGAACAAAAAGTGTGCATGCCATGATGATGGCAGCGTATCCAAAGAGCGTTTTATAATCTTTCATCGTTATTCTCCTGCGTAAACACATGAAAGATACTGCTTGTCACCACAGCGGTCAACTCACTTTGAGCGACTCTATACGCTCGGACTCCGACTAATCGCGACAGTAGCTTTGCTCAAAGTCGAGTGTACCCGTCGAGTTATAGAATTCTCCGGTTAAGCAATCATCACGGATCTCGATCCATACAAAACCCTCCATTTGGTCATCTTCAAAAAAGCTTGGATTGCCTCGGTTCTCGAGAGAGGTCAGCTTGGCAGCCGCACCCGAAACGATAAACTCCGTCCCACAGGTCGGCTCTAGCCATTGGCGATTGTGATCGAGTCCAGAAAGATACAAGTCCACCAGTCCACAAATGAACAGATCCATGAAGACTTTCACCCCGTGCCCCAGCGG
>JAYYRF010000659.1:0-2611 GCA_036127535.1 Myxococcota bacterium
AAACCCGTCCAGTATACCTGATCCAAAACCAAATCTACAAAGGACATTCCGTGTACCAAGCGGACAGACCGTTCTTTCTTAGCGGCCATTTTGCGAATCAATAGAACGACATCATTATAGAAGAGAGGACTACCCGCCACCAAGTAGACCACTTGTTCTCCTTCATCAAAGGCCTTTCGCAACATCATTTGTGCAAGATCCCGATACGCCGTTGGACGATCGACATCCGGTAAATGATAGAGGTAATCCAAAGAGCGAATTTTCAAGTCTGGAACCACACTCCAAGCCATGTCGCGAGCATGCTGCAGTGCATATACACGCATATTTTCTTGTTGTGAGCACCGTAGTACGCTTAGGGCTTCTGTCGTGATGTTTTCCGGTCTTGCAGGGCCTAGTCCAACAATGGTCAACGATCCGGTTGTCATTACCATTTACTCCGGTAACCGTGAATTTTTTTCTGAATTTCCCCCAACGAGCTGTCTATGGAATTTTGCAAACTGGGGGATTCTTGCCTCTCTTTTGCGGGAGGCTCAAGTTTGGACTTCACTTGTACCATATCGAAGTCATATTCCCTTTGTAATAATTCAATCCAAATACGCTGTTGGGCTAACACTTCCCCTATATACAAAGGAAAGTGATCGGGGAGTCGAACCAAGAGACGCGTACCTACCTCGTAGGCACTGTTGTCTTTCGACATCGTCCTCTGTTTTTCCGCCCTGATCTGAGCCGCCCACTGTAATAGAATGGCAGCCAACGTTTCCAACGCCTCCGCGGGGTCTCCTCGCTCGCGATCTTGTTCAAAAAACCGAATCAGCTGTCGTGTAATCAACGACATTTTTCCTTTTTGGAAGCCTTCGAGCGCAGACAAGAAATGAAAGTCTATTTCTCCATCTTCTACCGGAAGTGCAGCCCGCATCTGCAAGATCTTCTTTACATTCTCGATAACGAGTTTACGCTCCCAGAGCATTCTCCCTCCTGCCTCAGCCAAGATATCTACATATAGCTATTTTTGCCAATTGACGTGTAAATAGCGATATAAGAATCTTAAAGTCACTAATTCAAGAAGAATTGGTTTTAGAGGATGCTAGCAGCAGGTACAAAAGTAGAGAAATATTTACACAAGGAATCAAATAAAGGAACACCAAGTACGCATTGCCGCTCAAGTCTCGGATCCGCCGTGCACTTTGCGACATAATCGACCACAAAATCGGAAATGCCAACGCACATCCAAAACAGGTAATAAAGGGCAACCCAAATGTATAGACCCAAAAAGTAAGCAAAATCAACAGCGGAGTCATCGAATACACAAACTCCTTTTGGCTAAGCGTGCCTTGGAAAGAAAAAAATCGCCAAAAGAGATTACCCCGGTCTGATGGATTTTTGTGCATAGACAACGACTTTTGAACCGGCATCACGATATCGGGCGCCGTTGAAAGTTGAAACGTATACTCGCTAAAAATGTCTTCCTCGAGCACCTGTATCTCTCTTTCGATTTCGGACACAAGCGTTGGTGGTATCGGTTCTGTTTCTTTCTCGGGTTGTGGTGGGCGCAACTTCTTCGCTTTTTCAGAGATCATTTGTAAACGCTCTTCAAAGGAAACGGACTCCTCTGCGATGGGTTGTTCCGGATTCAGCAAGGCCGCAAACAATTCTTCGATAAAATCACTTGAACGATCAAAGCGATCCTTTGGCTGTAAGGACAGCATACGGGACATCAAGCGATCCGCTTGCGGTGAAACATTCTCCAGGTTGTGGGACAATGGAAGGAGTGAACCTTGTAGCTTAATGGCATAAATACGACCTTCACTAATATCTCCATCCCAGGGTAAACCGTTGGTCAAGACCTTGTAGCACAAAAGACCAAAGGCATACCGATCACTGGCCGCACCAACGTCTTTTTTGTCGATTTGTTCCGGTGCTAAATATTCAACAGAACCAATAACATTGCGACTATGCTTCAAGGACTGCTCTTCTTTCGCCAGACCCAAGTCGAGTAATATCGGGGTTTGGGTCTGTGTATGCAAAATGACATTCGCAGGCTTTACATCGCGGTGAATGACTTTACTCGCATGCAGATCATCCAACGTTTCTCCCAAAGAAGACAGAAGCCGATGCCCCTCCTCTAGAGAAAGACGTTTGGTAAGGAGAATCTCCTCCAGTGTCCGCCCCGGGACAAACTGCATAACAACGCCCGTAATCCCATCAGACTTGAGAACTTCATATACCGACACAATTTGTTCATGCTGAATGCGACGACCCAAAGAGGCTTCGCGCATAAATCGCTTTCGAAAATCCTCGTCCTTGGAAAAGCGATGATGAAGAACCTTAATCGCAACATCACCACCTTGCTCTTTCGCCCACTCTTCTTCGATGTGACGCGCGCGATATACGACACCCATTCCACCAGAACCTATTTCTTCTATGATTTGGTAGTGGCTGAACCTGGAACCTTCTTGTAAACGAGAAGAGGAAGCGAGGGGCTCTTCTACACGCGTTTCAAGAAGGGCTGCTCGTCGATCAAATTCTTCTTGATCAATGGCTCCGGAAGCCAAGAGCGCGGAGAGTTCTTTCAGACTCATGTGGTTCACCCAAAAAACGAGGCAGTGGAAAG
>JAYYRF010000660.1:0-3200 GCA_036127535.1 Myxococcota bacterium
AATCTGCTCGTGTATAATTCCCTCGTATCGATAGCCCTTGTTGCGAAAAAGGCGAGGAAGATAGCTTTGCTCATACCTCGTCAAGGATCCCTCGGGCTGCAAATTACGGATACATACGTTGTAGGCATCAATTTCTTCAGCTGCGAGCAACTCCGGTAAAAGCTTGGGGTTTTCCATACGCTCATCCGCATCCATGACCAAAATCCAATCGCCCTTGGCGGCCTCCAAACTTATGTTCCGTGCGGCCGCGAAGTCATCCACCCAGGGAAAACGAAGAAGTCTCACTTTGGGATGCTTCGACAGAATTCTACGACTTCTGTCGGTAGAGCCGGTATCGACAGCAACAATTTCATCCGCATATGGAGCCACGTTCTTCAAAAAAGAGACGAGTTCTTTTTCTTCATTTCGAATAATCATACATACAGAAAGCATCTTTTCTCCGTTATTCGGTGTTGTTCGCATGAAAAGAAAACACCATATCCTTAGCGCGCAATCGCTCGATCAATGTATGCCCCATTGCAACCGCTGGTGTAAGAACCCCACCTTGCTTGGGTAGGTGCTCTTGATCGAAGACCAAACACATAGCGGCTTCCCCCACCATTTTGGAGGTCTCTCCATACCCTGGATCTTGCGTTCCAACAACCCGAACCGAGGCGTTTTCCCCGCAAATGGAAATGTTGAAAAAACCTCCCTCTCGCGCTTTTTGATCCGGCCCTTCTCCAGGACTGGGTAGCCAAGGCATAAGGAACATGTTGCGTAAAAGCTTTTTTTGCGCCAACAGAGCAAACAATCCGATCCCCAAACTCATACTAACACCCCACCCGAGCCCTCGAATTCCACGCGGAAGAGACATAACTTCACGATACTGAAATTCTTTCCCGTACTGGTAGTCCAACAGAGCATTGGTTCGGCGAACGATACGGGTATTGATACCTGCCATGATAAAGGGGGCTGTCCAACGCTGTATTCCTTCATCGTAACGCACCCACAATTGATCTGATTTATCCGGCCCCCGATACCCATCTTTGGGATTGAGTCCATACGGGTTACCCATAACCCGACGAGCAGCAGAGTCCGATGCGGATTTCAGTAATCCCAACATACTCGCGACGGTACCGCCACTAAGACCACCTTTGGACTTTCCCAAATAGAATGTCACATCTGTCTGTGCGGCTCCGAGCGTTTTCACGGACTCCGTTTGTAAGAGAAAAACCCCCAAATCGGATGGTATGGAGTCAAATCCACAGCAGTGAACGATTTTCGTTCCATCGGATTGTGCCTGTTTGTGGTGCGCATCGATCATCTTACGAATCCAAAGCGTTTCTCCTGTTATGTCGCAATAGTGGGTTTGAGAAAGAACACAAGCTTGAACCAGTAATGACCCGTACTTCAAGTACGGTCCGACCAAAGAACAAATGACTTCACTTTGTCGAGCAATGTTCGTCAGAGAATCCAAGTCACTCGCATCTCCAACTAAAATATCCACTGAACCAGGATACTGAGAGACAAGTTCCTCTTTCAAAGTCTCCAGCTTGGATGAATTCCGACCACCAATTGCCCATTGAATCTGACTTCCGTAATGACGCATAATATAGGTGGAGACCAAGCGACCGGTAAATCCGGTAGCACCCCACACAACCAATTGATACTGTCTACTCATCAGCCACCTACGAACCTTTCGTTGAAAAAATTGGCTTAAGCGAATCGTGTAAAAAAAGAAAGGAGCTTTTCATGAATCAACTTGAAAAAGAAGATCTTCAATGGGTTCAAACCGAAGACGGCTCCTTTACCCCTCGCCGTATCCAAGGAAATGTTCTATACAAATCATCTCATGGTGCCCGTACCGAATCTCAGCAGATCTTTATTAACGGAGCACACCTTAGCTCTTTGGCACAAGACTCTTGGACGATACTTGAACTCGGGTTCGGAGCGGGAATGAATTTTCATAATTGCATGCTGAAGGCAACGATAGAGCAAAAATCTCTGCACTACATCGCTGTCGATCATCTACCTTTACCACCGCAGTATACTCGTTGTGAAATTACAAAACACGTGTTGTCAGAAGCGAGGCGAACCGGTGCTGTGGTAGAGTACTCGTTCGGTTCACATATACTCACGCTCTATCCACATCCTTGGCAAAACCTCAAAACCATTTGCGCAGCGGATGCTGTATTCCACGATCCTTTCGCGCCCAACACCAATCCAGAATGTTGGACAAAATCATGCTTCGAATGGGAGGCTCAAAATTTGAAGTCCAGCGGAATCTTGACAACCTACAGTGCAGCGGGTCATATACGCAGAGCGTTGGCGAAGGCAGGATTCTTTGTAGCAATCGGTCCGGGAGTGGGAAGGAAAAGAGAGACGACCCGCGCAAGCAGAAAATTGGTGAAATTATCCTCCTACAAAATCAAATATCGACCTAGGCAGGAATTCGCTGCTTCTGAAACAAGCGATGCATTACAGAAAGAAGAGCCTCATTTTCCAAATGGGGATCCTTTTCCACAGCCGTAAGCAGTATTGTGGCTGCTTTTTCTTTTTGCTCCCACTGTTGTTCGTGTAGGGCTGCATTCGCAAGCAGCAACCCCACTAAGAATAGGCTATGCGTATCTTGATCTCTAAGCGCGTACAAAAGGGCCGCTGCCGATAACTCTTTGATGAGAATAGGATGTAAATGCAAATACATGGGAATGTCTTCTATATAGGTACTGGTCTTTCCAACCGCTAAAGCACTACAGATTCGTTGTGATATGTAGAGAATTAGATTAGTTTCTTTCATTTTGTTCTCCCTTGCGATACTTCTTGTACGAACAAAAAGATCATTTCCTTCCAAAAAAGGAGTAAAATTAATGTCAGGTCGAGATATCTTTTCTGAAAGACAAAAGGACAGAAATCGGCTTATCGATGATTTTTTGATACCCAACGGAATTGATGATGAGAGAACGATTCAGGTTCTTCGCAAAATCCCACGCCACTATCTGATTGAGGAGCGCTATCAGGCTGAAGCCTACGAGGACCATCCCGTGCCAATCGGCTTCCAGCAGACGATATCACAGCCGTTCATTGTTGCGTTCATGACCCAGACTCTTGCCCTCAACGGTACAGAGCGGGTTCTGGAAATCGGTACAGGCTCCGGATATCAGAGCGCTATCCTAGCAGAGCTCTGTGCAGAGCTCTATACCGTCGAAATTTTAGCCTTCCTA
>JAYYRF010000661.1:0-7101 GCA_036127535.1 Myxococcota bacterium
AGCGCTTCGCAAGAAGGCGAAGGGCAATACGACTGTCTGCATCACAGAGGATGGCATTCTTTCGTGCTTTTCTCTTCCACTTTCGTGGTTTCTTTGTGAGAATGTGGCGCATCTTTGCGGGCTTGCACTTAACCTTACCGGTTCCGGTAAGCTTAAACCTCTTTTTGGCACCACTGTGGGTTTTCATCTTGGGCATTTTGATACCTATTTTCTTGATGGTTTGATGTTATTTTTTTAATTTGTTGGGCGCCAGTATCATGGTGAGCTGACGTCCCTCCATATTGGGCTTGGATTCTACGATGCATAGTTCACCAAGCGCGTCTTTGAGCTTTAGGCATTGTTGATCGCCTAATTCTCTGTGGGCCATTTCTCGGCCACGAAAGCGTATTGTAACTTTGACTTTGTCTCCTGATTCTAAGAATCTACGAGCATGCTTGAGTTTTACTTGAAAGTCGTGTTCGTCGGTTTTGGGTGTCAGTTTGACTTCTTTTACGGAAACAACAGTTTGCTTCTTTTTGGCCTTTGAATCTTTTTTCTTCTTTTCGTACATTAGACGGCCGTAATCGGCAATTTTACAAACGGGTATTTTAGCGTTGGGTGCAACCTCAACCAAGTCGAGCCCCTTTTGCTGTGCAATTGCTATGGCTTCTCTAATGCTCAAGATGCCTATTTTTTTTCCCGTTTCGTCAATGACGAGGACACGGGGTACCCGAATTTCAAGATTTTTTCTTGTACCAGTTTTAGCAGGTGAATGTGTTGATCGTTTGCGCAAGAAGTCTCCTATCGTGAATGAACAGTGCAGCCATCAAAAAATGGTAGGCATGGGCGGATTTGAACCGCCGACCCTCGCCGTGTCAGGACGATGCTCTCCCACTGAGCTACATGCCTATAGCCCCACCTATTTATTCTAGTCGACGTACAATGTCAACTATTTTCGATCCGATCTACCAAAATGGCAGACAAAGCTTGAAATGCACTTTTACACGAGGGAGAAGATGGAAGAAATGTGCGAAGTGTACCCATCGGACTTTTCGGAAGTCCACAGGCTTCTATGTGTAAAAAGGTTTCCAGTGAGTTGTGGATATTGATCGACAGACCGTGTAGAGAAACACCATTTTTAATTTGCAACCCGATGGAGCAGATCTTCTGCTCCTCGATCCAAATCCCAGGATCTTTACGGCGGCCAGCATCCAGCTGATATCCTCTCAGCCAGTCAATGACACATTGTTCCAACGTGCATACGAAACGCCGGATTTTCATATTCCGCTTGTCCAAATGAATGATTGGATAGATCGTCAGTTGGCCAAGTTCGTGTGCGGTCGCCAATCCACCGCGATTGATTTGAACCACGGGAACAGGATTGTTTTCGTATACCAAACCTCCGCGCTTACCCAATGTGATAACGGGAGGGTGCTCTACCCCGAATATACACTCTGAAGAACCTTGTAGAACCATTTGATGTGCGTGCATCTGTTTGTCGAGAACCGTCGTATACGCTTCGATGCCGAGCCAAATCGATTGCACGGGCATTACAATGAATCGACCACGATGACTACATTTCCGGTAGAAACGATTGCTGATAGATCTTCAATCGAGGGAAGTGTTGTGCTTGCGTCTAGGATTAAAGATCCCTTTTCCACTCCGGACGCTCGCATGAGCGCTGGTTTTTTACCCACCGTTTTTGCACAAATGGGGTCTGCAGGCGTGCTGACGTAACGTACAGGTAGAGTATCTTGTGCCGCGCTCGCTGAAAAACCAGAGATGTCGACAACGGGAATACCCTCGGCATCGATGACCTTTGGCATGACAACTGGTTGGAACGAGAGACCACGAGCATCGATAATCATACCGGTGTGATATTCTCCTTTCTCTTCTGATATATCGCTAGAGGCATGTTCGATGATGACTTTACGCAAATAGCGCTGTAAGTTGATATATCCGACAACCTGAACGGAGTTGCTCGCTGCCATATAGTGTGTTTCATAGGTCTTCCATTCATGCATACCGTCTTGGAGATATCGAATGTAGTCCGGGTTGGACAGGAGATCCTCAACGGTCTTCTCGGCCTGTAAAGGGACATCGATGATATGCCTTTTTAGCAGATCGCCTGCTCCTTGACTCGCCAAACTTTCTCTGTACTCCCAAGACTGTGCTCGAGAGGTGTAGGTGGATTTTGCCTCGAGTCGAAATGCCGTCCAATTAATTTGGGTTTTATCTAAGGTATCCATGACGGGGGGAAGCAGGGGAGATGCGTAGAGAGGGAGTGCGAGAAGCATGCTAAACATTATATAAGTCTCCAAATGTCGGAACGACCGAAAGTGTTCTCCAAACCATTCAAAAATTCTTCGTTGGGTTTGACTTTGTAGTTGCTTTTGAGGTGCGCAAAGCCTTTTTTAGGGTAGTGCACATCGATTAAAATGGGACAATCGCCTTTGGGGGCCTCTTCCAAGCTTTGATGGAGAGCCTTGAGTTTTGGGTTGACCAATTCACTGGCGAAGAGAGAAATAATCACGCCTTTGCTCTGTCTTTCACGGATTTCGCCGAGTTCAACGATTTGGTCGGCGATGATGCTGGTCATGACGCCACTGTTTGGATCTTCCGGATCGGTGCGGTGATCGAGTTTCCCGCTAATCGAAACAGGGGTTTTGGCATCCAGCAGGCGGCGACCGTTCTGATAGGCCTCTCCAAAAAACATGCAATCCACGTTACCATCGCGACCATTTAAAACGACAATCGCCATATCTTTGTTGTTTCGTTTCGACTTCATGTATTTTACGGAGACGAGATTTCCAAGAACGGTGACAATGGTATCCTTTGGGACTTCTTTGAGTCTTCCCGTCGATACATGAGAGGTGTTCTCTTCTACATCGACATAGGCATCCAAATGATGCCCGGTGACGCAGAACCCCAGCGCAGCCGCTTCATATTGTAACTTTGGGCCAATTGGCCATTCCCCAAGATCCGGAATTTGATATACCGGTGCCTCAAAGGTATCGGCAAACATGTTGAACAACGAGACTTGGCCCGAGTTTTTTTCGTCTTGGATCCGCTGTGCCTCTTGTATGGATTCGTTGAGAGTGGCGAACAGAGACTTTCTCGCCTGTCCCGTCCAGTCAAATGCACCGCACTTGATTAGATTCTCTAAAACCTTCTTGTTTACAACGCGATAATCCAAATGCTCGAGGCAGTGCATGAAGTCATCAAATTGACCACCCAATGATTCACGGCAATCGATGATAGACTGAACGGCTTTTGTTCCCGCGCCTTTGACGGCGCTAAGACCGTAGCGGATTTGATTGCGATTTTCTTTGGGTACGTCGAAGAACGAGAGGCTCTTATTCACGTTCGGTTCTAAGATGTCTACACCAAACGTTCGACAATCTTGAATATACTCGAGTATTTTGGTCGTGTTGTTGGCTTCGATTGTCATTAATGCCGCCATATATTCCGCTCTGTGATGGGTTTTGAGCCAAGCGGTTTGATACGCGATCATGCCATAGGCAGCGGAGTGACTTTTATTGAAACCGTATCCTGCAAAATACGCCATCAAATCGAAGATCTCGTCCGCCTTCTTACCATCTACACCATTGGCAACGGCACCAGCGTTGAAGCGGACTTTCATTTCGGCCATGGCTTCTACTTTCTTTTTTCCCATTGCCCTGCGCAGTAAGTCGGCCTCTCCCAAAGAGAAAGAAGCGAGTATCTGTGCGATTTGCATGACTTGTTCTTGGTAAACAATTGATCCATAGGTACTTTTGAGTATGTCTTCCAAAAGCGGATGTGGATAGACGACCTCTTGGCGTCCATGTTTACAGCGAATGAAGGTATCGACCATTCCCGAAGAAAGAGGGCCTGGACGGTATAATGCAATCAAGGCGATGAGATCGTCGATTGTGTTTGGACGCATCTTTTGTAGCAGTTGTTGCATCCCTTGGGATTCAACCTGAAAGACACCGATGGAGTCTCCTTCTGATAGAAGCTTATATACCGCTTCATCTGCGGTATCTATAGCGGACATATCGATACTGGTACCGGTATTTCGTTCGATCATTTTGACCGCGTCTCGTATTTGGTCGAGTGTCTTGAGTCCGAGGAAGTCAAATTTGATCAGTCCAATTCCCTCTGCGGACTTCATGTCGTATTGAACGACGGGACCACCCTCGGGGCCATCTCGGTATAATGGTGCGTGCTCAACAAGGGGACGGTCTGCGATCACGACCCCCGCTGCATGCACACCCGTTTGGCGGGTCATGCCTTCGACGCGTTGAGCGAGACTGAATACGCGGTTCACAAGCGGATTCACGTTGGAAAGAGAACTTACGATCGGATCTTCGCGAACGAGTGGAATGTTGAGCCCTTTTTCTTCTGGGATGAGTTTCGCGAGATTGTTGGAAGCCAAAAAGCTCATACCCAGTGTGCGAGCAACGTCTTTGACGGCGGCCTTGGTTTGTAGTTTTCCATATGTGATGATTTGGGAAACCAGTTCGGCACCATATTTTTCCCGAACGTGCTGAATGGCTTCTTCTCGGCGATCTTGGCAAAAGTCTACGTCTATATCCGGCATGCTAACGCGCTCTGGATTGAGAAATCGCTCGAACAGAAGTCCAAATCGAAGAGGATCTATGTCCGTAATACCCATGGAATATGCGACCAAGCTACCGGCAGCCGATCCTCGGCCGGGGCCAACGGGTATTTCGTTGTCTTTTGACCAGTTTATGAATTCAGCGACGATCAGCATGTAGGCTGGAAAACCCATTCGTTCAATAATGCCAATTTCTACGTCCAATCGCTCGTAGTATTCTTCGTGCTGTTCGACTGGGATTCTTCGAAGCCTGACTTCGAGACCCTTGTGACAGTACCATTCAAAATAACCGCATAGATTACCCGCTCCCTCGACTCTTTGTGGTATCTGCTCGGTTTTGGGATCCGGCATGTCGAAATTGATGGGGGGTGGATAGGCGCGATAAAAGTATTCCCAATTGGCTTGGGTATCGGCTCGGTACTCCTTATTGTCCATTTTGATGCCTTCAGGCAGTTCAGGATTGGGCGTTGGTGGATCGGTTGCTGGGAACCAGTAGGTGTCGAGCTTAAATTTATAGTTGCATCGTTCGGCGATTTCTGCAGTGCGTTCAATGGCGTCGAGGTCATCCGGAAAAATGTCCAGCATCTCCTCTTTGGTTTTGAAATACTGTTGGTCTGTTTGTATGGGATTTCGGTTCGGAGAATCCAAATTTTCGCCGCGGGCAATACAATTCAGGAGATCCAAGGTGACGGCGTCTATCGGTTCAATATATCGACAATCGTTTGTCACGACTGTCTTCAGTCCGAATTCTTCCGCCAAAGTACGCGAAAGATTGTTGGTTTCGACTTGCTTTGCGAGTCCGTAGTCTTGGAGTTCCAAATACAAATGTTCAGGACCAAGTATGTTACCCAATCGCTCGAGATGCATTCGCGCTTCGTGAGGACGGTCTTCCAGTATCGAACGTCCTACCACACCATTTAGGCCTCCGGTAAGTACGATGAGTCCGTCTTTGTGCGCTTCGAGTAAAGAATAGTCGATACGTGGACGATAGTGCATACCGTGAAAGATCGCTTGTGTAATTAAGAAGCATAGGTTTTGATAGCCCTTTTCATTCTCGACCAAGAAGACGAGATTCCAGCCACCATCTTGGGTTTCCGGCTTAATGGTGTCGAGTCCCTTTGGCCAAAGCCAAATCTCAGACCCCAAGATACCCTTCGTTCCGGACCCTTTGGTTCCTTTGTATAATTCAACTGCACAATATAGATTGCATGTATCCGTAATCGCAACAGCGGGCATTTCCAGCTCTTTGGCTCGTGAGATTAGAGCTTTGGGAGACATGGCGCCATCTAAAAGAGAGTATTGGGTACGATTATGTAGATGAACGTAAGACATACTATTCTACCTTAGGCTGAAAACTCTTGCAATGTCAATATATTTTGACAAGCCCACTCGAATTAATTAGCTAACCGGTTTTCCCATAAAAGATAAGGACACAACTTGACCCTTCTTGTATTTCCCCATTGATGATACCTATGAGACAAGAAAGAGAAATATCTTTATCCTACTTTTTCTTTTTGGGAATTATGGCTTCCATGGGGCCATACTTGACCAAGGAACTCCAAGAGAAAGGAGTAGAACCCTTGGGGCTAATTCTCTCACTGCCCGCCTTGGTGGGTCTTTTTTGTACTCCCATTTGGGGTGCTTTGGCCGATTGGCTTCGAAGGGGTAAGATACTTCTCCTCCTCGCCATCGGCTTTATATTTCTCGGCGTGGGTGGATTGGCTTTGGCTCCCATTTCGGGAGCGATATGGTTCATGTTTCTGTATGCGCTGGGTCGAGGCCCCGTATCTCCGTTCTTGGATTCCATCGCGATGTCGCAAGCGAAGGAGAACTACGGTCGTTTGCGGTTATGGGGGTCGATTGGATTCATGGTCAGTATTGCCCTTTGTTCCTTACTGGAGAGATTTTTTGATTTTTCCAGTCTTTATGTCGCTTTCGTCCTCTGTATACCCATGCTCTTGGTTTCGTATCGTTTATCCGACGCGAGCAATGGAACAAGCCTTGATATCAAACGCGCTTTTAAACAATTGATCGGGAACACGGAGCTCTTTTTGGTTCTGCTCGCTGGAGCCGTGCACTTTGCCGCACATGCTTCCAACGGAGCCTATTTGGCAATTTACATCGACTTTTTACACGAAGATACCCTTTGGACAGGCATTTCGATCGCGACGGGAATTGTCGTTGAGATTATCGTTTTAGCCTATGCGGCAACGATATATCGCCGATTCCTTGTGACCCATCTCTTTCTGATTGCGTCCGTAATTGCGATTGTTCGCTGGATCGCGATGTTCTTTGCTGAATCGGGTCTGTTTGTGCTTTTGTGTCAAGCGTCTCATGGCTTGACGTTCGGCCTTTTTTGGTTGGCGATTGTATCATGGATCGATCAATTGAGTCCTCCCGGTCTGAAGAAGACAGGACAGTCTTTGATGAGCGCATCGGTCGGTGGCATCGGTGTTGGTGGAGGCGTTTATTTTGGAACCATGGTATTTGATAATTTTTCCGTACGTCATATATATATA
>JAYYRF010000662.1:0-4749 GCA_036127535.1 Myxococcota bacterium
AGAGCGTCGAGTTACTGCCGTCCTCGCCCACATCGATGGTGGCACCGCAGTAACCACAGCCGATTCGTTTGGTGTCTCCCGGTGCGCGGATGGACAAAGGAGCCGAGCAGTTGGGGCACTCTACCGAACGGGTTGAATCAATTTCGAAACCGTGGAAGTTTACGTCGACGTCATCAGACCAGCCGGCGAAGGGGCGAACACCCTCCATATTTAATTCTGAGAAGGAGATGATTTTACCCGTCCAAAACGTAGGCGGGGAGTCTTCAAAGTCGATCGTACCGACGATCCCGTTGGCTTCCGTACGCAGATCGAGATAGTCGTTTTCTTGGTTTTGCACGACGGAATACGGTAAAGAACCACCCGCTGCAATAATTTTTACCTTGGACTGTTCGGATACCATCCACTGAATATCGTTCGCTTCAAAACGATCGCCGATACCGGCATCGATGGGAAATCCACTGATCATGGGAGGTTGGTCGTAGATTTGGAGTTCTCCGTTGGCTTCTGTGAGCCAGGCACTGCCGCCGTCATCAAAGACCAAAAACCATTCGTTCCAACGGATAGCGTCCATCGCCTTGCGCAGAACACCTACGATTTCAAAATCACGATCGTTATAGGTTCCTTTCGATTCGAGAAGGAACACAGACAGGTCTCTGGACATCGAAGAGACTTGACCAACCCGAGACAGTGCCTCATCGTCTTGCGTAATGGTACTCTCGCAATTGGAACAGATCACGACGGGGGCTGCAGCGTGCGCAAACTTTACGGGTGCGCCGCAATTGGGGCATTGTGCAGAAAGCATGGAAAACCTTTGGAGGAGTGATATAAACCTATTCTATCGCTACTTTGGATTCAAGTCTTTTTGTATTTCGTCTAAAAATTCATACACCGCCGTGACCTGAGAATTGGTAAAAGAGGGTAGCGTTCCCGCGAACGTCTCTCGTAGTATTTGGAAGTCTTTTTCGAACAGGGGTTCTCGTTCGGTTTGGGGAGGATGCCAGCGCTGACCGTTTTGCATTTGTATGTCCCAATCGGTTCGTCTTTTAAACGCTCCTCTTTGCTCGTGAAGCTGAATCGTTACACCGGATGCACTCGTACAAGTCAATGTAAGATCATATCCATCGTCTGTATGTACAACCTGACTCGTTTCATATTGTAACGCACCAAAAATGTCCCAAAGGGAAACGATACGTGCGATGGCGAGCAGGGAGTGATGACCTCTTTGGGCCTCTTCGATGAGCCATCGGTAGTATCCTCCTTGGAAATGAATGCGCACCGATTTAACCGGATGGCTCCGCAAGAAAGATTTGCGCGCTTGGTGCGCTTGAGAGAGGAGACCAATCCATCCACAGTGTAAAACCCGTTCGTTTTGCACGGAGAGTTTGACGAGCTCTTTCCACTGCTTCGCGTTGTCGCAGGGAGGAAATTCGACCACCACATGCTTTTTTGCCATCAAAGCGGCTTTGCTTAGGGGGAAATGCGATCGGTTGGCCGTACAGATGGTGATGAGATCGGCCGGCCAGTTCTCCATTGCATTTTTAGATGCAAGATCTCGATATGGAATGTGTTGCGACAATGATAAATTCGGCATTTTGTTGATGGCTCTACATCGAGCCTTACCGGCGCGTCCATTTCCAATTACGGTGCACTGAAGAACAGAATAGGTTGGGTTGGGCATATGGCTATCCATCGTCTTTGACGTTTTGGGTACGGTATCCAGTTTTGGGACAAAAAGGCGACAAGTATTCGGCCTTGGGAGCATGTATCATTACGATAGTCCCTCTTAACACTTCGGATTCATGAAAACGTTTCTTCTATTCTTAATGACTGCTTGTCAAATTGAAGATCGAACCGGGTTTTTACAAGAACAACTTTGGTTGGACAATCGTAAATGGTGGTATCGAGATCGAGATCTTTTGGGAGGCAAATTCCAAAAAATGGCAGATGATCCTTACAATTTCATGCGGGGAACGCTGCGATTGCATTGGATGGACAACAATCGGCCCGGAAGAGAGGCTTCGTCATTTTTACGTCTTAGCGCATCGAGCGAAATCTTGGTGTTCGCAGATCCGCATCCAGAGAATTGGGCGGTTCTCACCACGGAAAGAGGTGACCGGTGGCTGGAAATGAACGACTTGGACTCCGCGGAGTTTGGTGCATGGCATTTTGATCTGCGTCGCTTGGTTTTGGGATTGCAAACGATTGCAATGGATTTGGAGGGATGTGATTGTATGGATTCGATCGTCGCCCAAACCGTTTTGGGATATGAGCACGGTCTTCGGAACGATTGGGTATTTGAGGGCAACATTTGGGGGGATCTCAAAGCGGAAGCCGACGAAGAGGGAGAAGAACGAAAGCGGTTTTTTAAACAAACAGACGCAATAGACGGCGAAAATCGTTTAAAAGATTCGATATGGCCGAGTGTTCCGATACCGGTTTCCGACTGGATTTCCCAAACCCATTTTCGGCTTTTGGACGTCGCGCGTGTGTACGGAACCGGCGTCTCTTCTTTTCCGGCCATTCGCTATCTCGTATTGTTCGATGAAGGGAGTGAGGAGGGTCAAGACGATCGGCTGGTACAGATCAGAGAAGTGGGTGATCCGTTGGTCTTTGATCGAAAGTCGTTTCAAAATAACGTATCGCGCATCCGCTTTTCCCAAGAAGTTCTGTGGGAGTCCAGTGCCAATGTTTGGATGCACGATAGCTTTGTTGCCGAGGGCTTGGAGTGGAAGACCATATCTTACAGCTCTTGGCTGCAAGATATTGAGCACGGCAAGATTGAAGAGGGCTGGGTAGAAGGAGAGTATCGCTCGGACGATATAGACGTCTTGTCTTACGTGTTGGGAGCTGCTCTTGGCGCTCGGCACCGCGAAAGCGAAACCCGGCAAGGACACCGCGCAGGTGATATCATTCTGCAAGATCTCGAAGCGGGAGGAGGCGTCTCGGCCTTAGTGAGTGAAATATTTTCCTTCTCTCTACGCGATCGAGAGCAGCTCTTTGCTGACTACACGCTCTTTGTTGACTTGATCGAAGAGCACGGTCCACTCATGGGGTGGGAACGATGAGCTGTCAGCTTTTATTCTCTTTTCTCACACCCCAACTGGATCCAAATTGTTTCGTTCTGGATGGCGCTGCGGCCATCCGTTACAGCCAAGAGCTTCCGATGGATGGAATACACCGCCGTTTTTCGCTTCCGCAAGCGCGCTTTCAGGGAGATTCTCGGCAGAACGGCTGGATGTTTCAATGGCGTGCAGACGTCATCCCAAGCGCTGCCGACGGCAGTTACATCGGTATTGCTGGCGAAGCGATGGTGTGGCAGTTGAATCGGGTTCAGATCGGCTGGAACGGACAGAACTTCATGGTACTGGCGGGTTTAATCGATGACCCGTGGGTTTTTTCCCAAAATGCGACTTGGGGTAACCGAAATCTCGGGCTGGGGGTGGCGGAGAATAACGGGATGCTTAACCGAGCGGATACGGGCGTTGCGTTTCAGTATCAACGGAATCGCTTTTTGATGCAGTTTCGGATGGTGTCTGGAGAGGGGGAGCTCTACCAAGAGCGCAACACCGGCTTCAATAGCCAGTTCTTTGGTCGCTTCAACATCGACGATAACCACGCCGTCGATGTTATGGCGCAAGAAGGCTCGCGCGGTTTCTCCTCTGCACAAGAACACCGTATTGGTGCGCGTATATCCTCTTCAGGAGTTTTGGGGTATGGTTTGGAAGTTCTCAAGGGTTGGGGATTACAAGGAGACTCCTCGTTACATCCGTTGGTGTTCTCTTCTTGGGTTCGCCATCAGCCGGCAAAGGGGTGGAGTGGTTTACTTCGTATGGACGGCATCTTGTACGAGGAACCATATCGAATAGATGGTCTTTTGGGAGCAGGTTGGTCGTTTAGCCGTTCGGCACAGCTGTATCTCCATACCCTCCAAAGCTATTCCTTTGATGGGGGCTACCAAGCGACAGATGCACAGCGCTGGCAGCAAACGTATTTTCTACAGTTTCAAGTTCAATATCAACGGGGCTGGACCCCATAGGAGACGCATATGAAATGGATACCATTTCTCTTCGCTTTGGCATGTTCCGGAGCAAAAACAGATGACGCTGAAGTCGATGAACCGACAGAGCCTACAACAGAAGAACCCGCAAATGAAGCTGCTGATGAACCCTCCAATGAGGCATCGGACGAGCCCGACAACGAACCAGCCGATGGAATGGTTTTTATCAACGAAGTCTTGGCGAAATCAGATGTGACCGCAGACTGGATCGAATTGTACAACGGAGGTGATACCGCTATCGATCTCAGCGGTTATGCTCTATACGATGGCGATGCGGCCGACGAGGCTTGGGTGATCCCGGATGCTACCGAGATCGCCGCGGGCGGATTTTTGATCGTATGGGCAGATGATATGGATGAAGATTCTCTCGGTGACACACAAGGCGATGTCACCTCTTCCTTGCACGCATCCTTTAAGTTGTCGAAAGATGGCGAAATGCTTACCCTGCTCGATGCATCCGGTGCGACGGTAGACAGCGTCGAATTCCCCGCGCTTGCAGATGAGGAGTCGTACGCGCGAACTGAAGATGGTGGTCTCGACTGGTCCGTTGTAGACATTGCGACCCCTGGTGCGAGCAACAACTAGTACAATACCACAGCGAACAATGGGAACCCGTAAATGAAGTTGACTTTTACACCCTAGAAGTCAGCTTTGTTCCTACGTTGTGTGTGTTTCGGTACAAAATACACGAT
>JAYYRF010000663.1:0-6107 GCA_036127535.1 Myxococcota bacterium
GAGAAGGTACCAAATCCAATCTCTTGAAGCATGGCGGTTGCGACAAAGGTTTTTGAGATGGACGCCAGCATAAAGGGCGTATGGGCATCCACCAAGCGCGGCGAATCGATATTGACCTGGCCAAATCCCTTTGCCCAAATGCCCTTATTTCTTACGACCAGCACAACGCCAAGACCCGGGATACGATGCGCGGTTCGGATCCGTTCAATTTCCGCTTCCACACCTTCGTTCAACACGAGTGTAGGGAAAGAGGGGTCTTCGCTGGTGGTTTCGGGCTCTTTGTCCGGTGCGCGGGCGAATACAAGAAATATCAATACGGACATACATACCTCCCTTGGGCATGCCATCATCTTATCCGCCTTGTGTTCTCTTCGGTAATTTCGAAGGTTAGACACAAAAAAAGAACCCGCATTACGGATTCTTTTGACGAGAAGTATGGTTCTGTTTCCGTCAGCGATTGACGCAGAATCCAAAGGAGGTCTGTGAACCGGTATCGATCGAGTAATTATGTCCTTCTCCGGTAAAGAGCCATGTATTCTCTAGCGCTTCCCATTCGCATCCCCATTGCGAAGAGATCGTTCCATCGATGGGAAGAGGGATGTCCCAGTTACTGGCATTTGCACCTATGTTTCGCACATTGACGCGCGCACAATAGCCCGCACCCCAATCCGAGTCCACGATATAATCAAATTCGATGTTGGAGTCTGGCGTTGGAAGATCGGGTGGCGGGAGAACCGTCTCTGTTTCGGGCATCTCTCCGGTGTCGCAAATTTTCTCTTCCACGGTAAGCGAGCGGATACGATGAATGTTGGTTTGTCCACCGGTTGAGCCCGTAAATCCAATGTAGGCGGGGAAATCAAAATTGCCCTCGATTTCTTGGTCGAGGTACAGATAATTATCGATAACCACCCTTACATGCGGTGCAACAACGGTAATCTCAACGGTATGCCATCCGGTCTCTTCCAGTTCATGGGTTTGATGCCACGCTGCTGGATGGGCGATGTCACCATCAAAACTAAAAGCAACGTGATCATACGGTGTTGGATCGGGTTGTTCCCCGTTGAACCAGGTATCGATTTCGATAGACCATCCGGGTAGCCCCTCGGAATCTGTGCAGCCCACGCCCCCACCATATCCGATACCACATCCGTCTCCACCCAGAAAAGAAGTCATCCGATCGACATCGAGTGCCGTCAAGGAAATCCCATCTGCGCCGGTTCCACCCTCAGTTTTGTACTCAAAACGAATATGTACATCATTCGCGGATACGATACTGTCGGTCATAAAGGCGCTACCGAGTTGAAAGGTTTCGAGGCCGGTCAGTTCGATTTCACCGTTCTCCAAGCGTTCGGCATCCCCCTCCAAATGCCATTGAGACAATTGCAGTTCATCTTGGGAGTAGCCCGCCTGTTGGCACAGGTTGATAGCGCGATGGGTGTTTTCACATCCGTCATCTGCGATGACGGTGAGCTGCAATTCTCCCGGTTCGTGCGCCTCGTCCCAAGTATATGAAACATACCCTCGATCATCGGCTTGACCGGTGAACAACGTGTTTCCATTTTCATCTTGCCAGGAAACCCATACATCGTCTCCATTGGGATCGTTCACCCATGCTTCGAGAATGGTTGTTGAATCTTGTGCGAGAATGCTTTCGTTTTGGGGAGACCAGTCGATGAGCTCCGGACTTTGATTTCCATTGCAGTCCGCACGGGTGGCGATCTCGCTGTTATTCGTCGGAAGATCCGTTGTATCGTCCGTTAGAGCGGAGGAGGACTCTTCTAAATAGGCAGGCTCATTTTCAGAGCCCAGCGGGGGCTGTTCCAATTCGTTTAGGGCGTATTCAGAGCAGGCGAATAGAATGGATGTGAGCAACATGGGATACCTCCGAAAGTTGGGTGTTTGGTATTAGTTTTACGGGTCTTCGAACACTTTCCCAATGAACAATATTCATGTGAGAATGAAGTAGATGAATCGAGTTGAATTTTGCTTCTACAGATGGTTTTTGAGGGGGAATTTGCTCTTTTGGGGGAATGTATTTTTTTGGGTTTCTTGGGCGAGTTATGAAACCCGAAGGTGCTATATCTCCCCTTGAAATCCAAAGGACTCAGAACCACCGGGTGCGATGCTTGAATTCCAGCCAACGCCCCAAAATCGATATACATCATCGCCGAGGTGTTCCCATTCGGTGTTCCAAGAAGAGGTTAGGGCACCCGGAACCGAAAGTTCGATTTCCCATTCTACGCTTTCACTTCCGTTGTTGGTTACGGTGACGTTGTAAACATATCCGGAGCCCCAATTATTTTCGTCAATCGTGACTTGAAGATTTGCGGTATTGGATTCCGTACTTCCGGCTTCTGCCTCGTCTATCGGATCTTGTTCGATGTAATCCGAATTGATCGCCAATGTACTTTGCTCGGAGGCCGCACCCGATCGGACGAAGAATCGGTCGATTTGCAGGAGGCTTAGTAAGGGCGCTTGCAGAGTCCCACCGGCTTCATGATAGCTGTTCTTCGCCTCTTCCAGTGCACATGCTAGGTTTGGATCCTCGAAGTCTCCGGCTCCAAAACCGTATGTAAACCACTGTTGAACATAGCATTCCCCCACTTGATCGGATTCGGCGAGAACCGTGGAGAGTTGTGGAACCCCTTCGAAGAAGATGTTGCCGTCATCGATGTTTTGTACTTCTCCGCTCACGTCAATGTCGTGAACGCCATCTCTGTCTCGCCAGCGCCCGATGCCATCGTAATGTTCGAAAGCGAAGCCGATGGGATCGATGAGGTTGTGACAAGAAGAGCAAGCGGGATCTTCGGTATGTGCCGCGTATCGTTCGCGGGTACTCAACGAATCATCTACAGCAGGGGGAGCGGTATCCAGCGCTGGTGGTGGGGGAGGGAGTTCATGGCACAACAAGCGCTCTCTGACCATCACACCGCGATGAATCGGAGAGGAGCTGGTAGGAGAAGCATTGATGGTCAGCAAAGCACCTTGGGTGAGAAGGCCGCCGTAGCGTTCGTCTCCGGAGAGATCGACCCGTTGGAACCCGTCAACATCAACATCACCCTCTCCCAATGAAACGCCGTAATAATCGGCCAATTCGGCATTCATAAAGCTGTGATCCGCTGTTAGAAGTTCTGAAAAGGTAAGATTGTCGGAAAAAGAGGACTGCATGAGTTTGTTGATCTCTTTCTCCATCGCTCCGCGCAGTTCGTCGGTGAGTACACTGTAGTCTTCTTCGCGTGGCACGGTATGTAAGAGGTTCAAAGACAGCCATTGGGAACTCATGGAGACAACCGTATCACCCGCGCGTGAATCCGCGAGCATCTCTTGCGCGATGCGGAGCAATTGATCGCGATCCCGTAGCTGGTCGTTGCGCGCGTGTTCCAATAACGCGTCGCTCGGTGTCGTCTGCCACAGTAGATACGATAATTCGGTTGCGATTTCCCATGATGTCAATTCGAACCGACCAGAACCGGATTTTACACCCAATTCGGATCGGTACAAGAAGTGGGGAGATTGAAGGAGACCAGCAATGGTCCATGTAAGTGCCTCTTCGAATCCATCCTCGTAGTAGATTTCGGAAAAAAAGGACAAGTACTCTTCCATTTCGTCGTTATTCAGCGGTCTTCGAAAAATTTTGGTTCCGTAGCGAAGCAAAAATTCTTCTCCACAAGCGATATTTTTGGGGCTGCACGAAACCAAAAGGTTCATGTTTTGCTGCACGGCTGTTTGGGCGATTTGCTCGGCCGCGTTCATATATTGGTCGCTCAAGAGGGTCGTGACTTGCAATGCGCCGGCATTGTTATTGAAACCGTGTGATACGTTATCGGGACTAAAGTGCTGTCCCCATTCGGAATCAATTCCGAACAGATCTGTGATGCTGTTATCGAATTCAACGTGACTCAGGCGCCGGAGCAAGCGCTTACCCGGTTCTCTATCTTCGCATTGCATCGGCTCGCTGTCGATATAGGAAGAGTCACCGCATTGTGCACCGTTGGCGCGACCGATAAATTCGGACACGATATCACCTTCATCGCTGTATTGTGCGAGTATGCTGCCGCCGACGTGACCGTCCGAGTGTTGCCCCGTCGGCTTGTTCCACAGCAGGTAACCATGCTCGTCTTTGATTTGGGCAACATTCCACAGCAATTGAAAATTGGACTCCTCGTCATCGGCTTGAAGTTGAAGACGAGTCTCACCAGCAATACCATCCGATACATGGCAGCCCATGCATTTGGATGCGAGAATCGGTGCGACGCTTTCGCGGTAAAAAGTTTCATCGTCCGAACAGTTTTCGTTTACGGAACGAGTGTCGTTGGAGCAGGCAAAGAACGAGAGAAGTGAAAAGAAGATCATGACAATGCCTCCAAAGAACCGGTTCCGGAGCCGGGGTTTCCAAATGTATTGATGTTGATGCCGAACGCTCGGGCAATCGAAACGAGGAGCTTACTGTGATAGGCGTGACCGACGTCGAGGAATTGCCCCCCCTGAAACGCACCACCACCCGCCAAAATAAAGGGTACGTCGGTGCAGGTATGCAAGCGACCATCTCCGAGTTCGTTCGCCCAAATGACCAAGGTGTTGTCCAACATGGAGCCGCCGTACTCCACATCAGGGCGCGCATCGAGTTTTTGTAGGAGCGACGCGAATTGCTCCGCGTACCACCGCTCACACAGTACATATTCGTGTGCCTGTGCGGTTCCGTCTCCACCGTGAGACAAGCCGTGGTGTCCTTCGTGGATGCCGAGCCAAGAGAAAGCGGTCGGGCCGACCGTATGTGAGAGTTGGATCGATGCGACGCGCGTCATGTCGCAGGCGAGGGCATTGACGGCCAGATCGATTTGTGCGGTGGTCAACGCGGGGAAATCGGCATTGCTGTATGTAGACAAACCTTGGGTGAGAGCGATCGGAGAGCAAGAAGGCAGCGAAAAAATCGTATTCTCCAATTGATGCAAGGATTCGGTATGAGCCTCGAGCTTTACACGTTCTTCGACACCGAGTCGTTCGCGTAAAGACGAGAGGTGTCCGCGAGACATGTCGAGAATTCTCTTTCGGCGGTTGCGTCGTTTCTCGGCGACATTGGCGTCGACCAATTGGTCAGCAAACATGCGTTGGTAGACATTGTATGGATTATCGTCCGGACTCACAAAGCTTCCAGGACCCATGTAGGACATACGGGTCTGGTTGCTACCACCCCACACACTGGTGTGTACACCCAGTTCCAAAGATGGGAAGCGCGTTTCACCACCAATATAGGATGCGATAAATTGATCGAGAGACCAGTTATCGGTCTCGGTACCGGTTCCGCCATTGTTCGTGAGCATGGCGGCCATACCTCCTTCGTGATTGGTGGCACCATAGAACTCCAGTCCCTTGATCACGATAAGCTTGTCCTTGAGCGCGCGCAGCGGTTCAAGGATGGAGCCGGTGGCAAAAGAAAAGTTATGCTGGGTTCCTGATGGCCAATAATGCTGTGGGATGGTTCCGTTGGGAGAGAAAAAGACCAAGAGTCGCTTGGGGCCGCTCTCGTCTGCGCGGGCAGCTCCCTCGAGATGACGAACAAAGGGCATGGCCAAACCAGAAGCACCCAGGCCGGTTAAGAATTTTCTTCGTGACGTTTTGATAAGCATATGATCCTCTGCATGGGAGATGTAGAGGATTTCGGATGCATAAAATGATTCGATTAAATCTTAGTATTCATGAGGCCATGAACGAGATGTATAGAGGGGAATGGGGGATTCTGAGCGGGAATTTCCTCCAAAAAACGCTTTAATTTTTTTTGAGAAATAATATCGATCAAAGGCACGAGTATTCTCCGATCCAATGGATAAAGATGGAACCCTACACGCTGTTGTCCCTCCATAGATAAAGAAGAAAAGACGAGTGAAGACGAGGTGTACGATGTGGACGCGGCGCCGAAAACAGAGACAACGCATGGAGAGAGAGTATGCGAATCCTTGCAAAAAAAGCATTATTTGTAGAAAAAATGGCGTAAATCGTCATACTTCGATACATACTAAAAGTATTGACATACAAATACTTTTGTCACCGCAAAGAGGGGGATAAATGGACAAGATTTTTTTCGCGATCATCGCGATGGCCTTCTTTTT
>JAYYRF010000664.1:0-3432 GCA_036127535.1 Myxococcota bacterium
CTCGTTCCATAGGAACTTATGGTGGAGAGAAGGAAAACTGGCGCTGGCCTCGTCACACGGGAGACTTTGCTCTGCTCCGCGTCTACACCGGCCCAAACGGGGAAAATGCCTTCTACGATGAGGCCAATATTCCCTATCGCAACCCGCACTTTCTCCGCGTTTCCCCAGAGGGAATATCGGATAAGGATTTTGTCTTGAGCATTGGTTATCCTCGTTCCACATCCAGACACAGTCTCTACCGCGAACTACGGTACGCAAAAGATGTCCGCTATCCATTTCTAATCGACATATCCACCCATTGGCTATCAATTATAAACGGGCATATGGAACAAGATCCCAATGCACAACGACTTTTTGCCGCCAAACAGATGATCTCCAATACCTTGGTGCAAAATCGAGGGATGCTCACCAATTTTTCTCGAGAAGATCTTCTGAAAACAAAATCAGAACAAGAGGAATCATTCATACGCTGGAGCGCGGAATCCCCCGATAGAGAGATCTATGCATCCGCGATCAAAGACCTCGAAGTCAGCATACAAAAAACATCTCAACACAACCTCATCGATTATTTGGCGTGGTTGAGTTGGTCTGCAGATTTATTATACGCGGCACAATCGAGCTATTCTTGGGCACTGGAACGAAAGAAGAAAGATGCTGATCGTCTACCCGGTTACCAAAATCACAACAAAATTCAGTTTGTCTCTCGGATTCGCACACAAGATCAACGCCTTTACCTACCCGCCGATAAAGATCTACTGCGATATATGCTACAACGACCCGAAGTTCAATCTCTACCGAGCTTGCAGGAGTGGATTCAAAAGCAAGGTGGTGTAAACCCGTCAATCTCACGTCTTTTCTCCTCCTTGGATATCCTAGATACCCAAACGCAACTGAGACTACTCGATGAGCCGAGTGAACACTTTGAATCCTCCAAGAACCCCTGGCTCGAATTGTCTGTTCGCGTTGAGACCCTCCGAAGACAACTACAAGCACAGCAGAAAGAAGAAACCGAAAGACAAGAGAAGCTTCGCCTCATTTTAGTGGAGGGCAAAGAGAAGGCGAACCCTCTCCACTTCTACCCCGACGCAGATCATTCAATCCGTGTGGGTTACGGACATGTCCGTGGCTATCGCCCCAAAGATGCGCTGGTGTACGAATCCCAAACGACTGTCGCTGGACAGATCGAAAAGCTTGGACCGCCTCCCTTCGATCTGCCGCCTCACATCGTGGAACAGGCCGCTTTTCGATCTCAATCGCCCCACATTGCACCCGAGCTCAACGATATCCCATGCAACTTTTCCACCGATTTGGATATCAGCAACGGAAGCTCTGGTTCTGCTACGCTCAATGCAAAAGGAGAATGGGTTGGAATGGTGTTTGATGGAAACGAAGGCAGCATGTCCAATCGCTGGCTCTATCACCCACGGTTTAGTCGCGCGATACACGTCGATGTGCGATATATGCTGTGGTACATGGAAACGACCGCGACCGCGCAATGGATCGTGCGAGAGCTTCTTCAGGATAAATAAGATCGCGCCAGCGGAGAACTGAGCGTAATTCCCAACAGCCGCTCTTTGCTGTTCCGAGACAGACCCCAAGCGTTATAATCGCATTGATGGCTTTCGGCGTAACGCTTGAAGATGATCAATGATAACAGCACAGAGGCAAAGGCCAACGGTGTGAAAAGAAGGCTATAAAGGGGGCAGAGCAAAATACCGGACAAGACAAATGCCCGAAACCGCGTTTGTCGCGCAAAACGAAGGGAAATGACCCAACACAACACCGCAAACCCGTAACAAGCAGTCGAGAGGATCACCGGAAAACCAACAGGAATCCATGCCAACGCGGATAAGGAGTCGTCGAACGATAAGCAGAGCAGCGCCGTTAAAGAACATAGAACCGATAATTGATAAAAGCGGTGCAAACGAAGTAAAGAGTGTGCCTGTACGATACCTACCCGCTCTTCTCGCATTTTTTCCGAAAGGATAATTTTCAATAGCGTAACCACGCGATCGCGGAAAATCTTTACGTCGAGCAATGCCGGCTCAAATCCCATTTCAATGCGTCTTTCCTCTTGGTACAGAACCAAACAGGGATGAGAAGCGCCCGGCCGTTTTTCCAGCGCAAACAAAAACTCTGGCTGCTTCATCGAACCGACAAAAAGAGCAAATATATGCACATATAAGCATTCATCTACCGATTCACAATCGGTGTACAGTTCACAGCGATAGTTCCCGATTAGACCTTTTTCCACCAACACACCATTTTGGGGCTGTGGAAAAGCAATTTCGATCTCACCCATACCCAACTCTTTACGCAGTATACGCAAAGCAGCTTCTCGGAAGGCACCCAAACGATGAATGTCTCCTTGAGAGCCGAGGTTACTGTGTCCACGCTCAGAAAAGAGTCCGACCGAACAGTATCCGAGCTTTCCCAGTGTCTCGGCAGATACCGCCAAACAGGGATCGCTCTCAAAGGGTGCATAGCAAAACAAAACGTGAATGTATTGGATTTTTTGAATAGAGGCGCAACTGGTGTGTAGCTCATATCGATAGTCTCCGATGCTCGCGGCCTCTACGAGTTGAGAGCTCTTCAACTGTGGATAGTACGTCAACGATGGTAGAAAGTCATTGTTGTCATCTATCTCTTGGCTAAAGTCATTTGGATCGGCGATATACTCTTCCGCGATTTGCAAGGCGCTTTGAATGAGCGACTCCAAACTGGGCTCACTCATCCGAATGCTCTTTCCGACAGCCGTATACACGCTCAACAGTGTTTGACCGAGAATCTCGCTTGGTTTTTCTTGGTATATCACCAAAAATATTTCTTTGCCTTTGAAGAAGAAGAATCCAAACGGAATGATCTGTTCTTTGGAACGCCCGTTCAACCGTACTTCATAGCGATAGTCTCCGATCTCACCGGTGCGATTCAGTTGAAACTGACGAATCTTAGGGTAGGTCTTAAGTGGTAGCAAAAAGTGACTCCCGCGCTCACGTCCAAATCGGTTGTGTCTAAAATAATTTATCGGTATTTTTTTAGGATTCCAAAGTCCAGCGCAATTTATTTTTTGCCCAAAAAGGAATTAGTTTGTCTTTGGAGAATTGAAAAAAGGCCGGTACCACCTGCTCGCGCAGTCGTAATCGTACGCGCTTTTCATTCAGGGGAAGCCCGTAAAATTGAGCACCATGAACGGAAGAAAACCCTTCGAGCTTGTCTAACGCATTGCGTTCCTCGAACGCATGCGCATACAATTCCATCGCGGCGTACGCCGTAAAGCTCCCTGCACATCCACAATCGGACTCCTTGCGATGCTGGGCATGCGGAGCGGAGTCGGTTCCCAAAAAGAATTTTGGATTTCCAGAACACGCGACATCGAGCAACGCCTGTCGATCCGTTTCTCTTTTCAAGATTGGTAAGCAGTAGAGGTGCGGC
>JAYYRF010000665.1:0-5403 GCA_036127535.1 Myxococcota bacterium
TCGTCCGGGAATTCTTGCTGCGCTCCCTATTGGAATACATTGGTCGCAGATCGTCTGTGGGAAGCCTATTATCAATAGGCGTAGGCCGTTTATTTTCAATACACATATTGACGAATAAGCTCTTTACCCTCATCTCGGTACGCGAACCAAAATCCCATAATTGGAAATTCGAATCATCAGGATCCGGACTCCTTCGATTCTTTTAGCATGCAAGCATATCGTTGCGATTGCTCTCCAAGCATCGTGTATGGTTCCCACCTCGAAACATATACTCTCCTTCTTCTCCGGTAGAAATTCGAAATTCAGCCTTTTCGCATTTCAATTCAGTTTTCGGGTTCAAGTGTCATTTTAGCCCAAGTACTGCCCCCAAATATTCCATTTCAAATAAAGTACAGACAAAATGCAAATGATGTATTTCACACCAACGATTATCAAACATCAATGCAAAATATCTTGGAACAAGCGCTGTTTTCACTATTTTAAACGGATTCATCCAGTCGAAACGATGGTAATTTACATCATCGTTTCCTTTTTTGGACATCGTTTCCCATAAGACGCTTTGGGATCCCAAATGAATTTGAATGATAAATATACCAAATTCAACAACGACGAATCCCAAAAGAATGGATACGCTTAACAACGACAACCATACCAGATAGAGTGGAGAATGATCGAAACATATATCGCAGAGATTCTAGCCCAATTATCCTCGTCTGATCGAAAATCCGTGCAAGAACTCCTTTACAAAATCCGCACAGAAGAGGAGCACCAACAACGATTTCTCAACATGAACGGCGATCGTTTGATGACGCTGGGCAACCAAAGCACCGGGCAAGCCCCCCCTTCAGCCGAGCATCAGATAGAACAGTTTCACACCATCTCGCCTGCCCCCCAAGAAGTCCAAACCCTTCTCCCCGAACTCGCTGAACGCCACACCATCGCACCGCCACAAACGGAAGGCACCGCACCCCAAAGCCTTGAAGGTCTCTCAGAAAATACAACTACCGATAGGGTCGATGACGAATCTAGGCAACCGGAACTGAGTCGTCTAAACACCATTACCGAAGAAGAGGCGACTCTTCCCCCTGTACTTGAAGCGATGAACACCGTGGATAAAGCACCCCATTCTCCTAAGGAAACACAACACGAAACCATCGAAGCCCATGAATCCACGCGATACATCGACTTAGGCCTATTGGGAAAAGGCGGTATGGGAGAAGTTCGTAAAGTCCAGGACAATGTCCTCAAGCGAACCCTGGCCATGAAGATTATTCACCCCAAATTGCTGGAAAACAACCATGCGCTCACTCGTTTTATTGAGGAAGCCCAAGTCGGCGCGCAACTGCAACACCCCAATATTTTACCGGTTCACGAACTTGGGAAACTCCCCGATGGACGCTACTACTTTACCATGAAAGAGGTAAAAGGAACCGAGTTTACCCAATGGATTCACGATGTGCACAAGGCATCCGAAGAACACCGTTGGCTAGCAAGCGAAGACGGCATCTCTTTTCGGCGCCTGATTCAAATCTTTCACACCATCTGCGAAACCATGGCCTTTGCACACTCCCTAGGGGTTCTTCACCGCGATCTCAAACCGGACAATGTCATGATCGGGGATTTTGGCGAGGTTCTAATCGTCGATTGGGGCATTGCTAAGGTTATGGGGCAAACCGAGAGCTTCCACGAAAATGTGGTTCAAACCGATCGCTCTCAAACGGCAAACAGACAAACCCAACTCGGTTCGGTTTCCGGAACCCCATCCTATATGTCTCCAGAACAAGCCAAAGGATTGATAAACCAACTCAGTCCCTCCTCAGATATCTACACACTCGGCGCCATTTTGTATGAAATTCTATCCGGTTCTCCTCCCTTTAGCGGACATTCTCCGGGGGAGATTTTATTCAAGGTGAGACACACTTCTCCTCCTTCTTTGTTCGGTACAAACCACAGCGCTCTTCAAATGACCTCCAACAGCCTTTCCAAAAAAATCCCAACTCCACTGGCTCGGATCTCCAAAATCCCCTCCCCCCTGATTCGCATCTGCGAAAAGGCCATGGAACGGAAGATTGAAGATCGATACTCTTCCGCGGATGCTCTCGCCAAAGACATATTCGATTGGCTTGAAGGGGCTCAAAAACGAGACAAAGCCCTCAAAGAGGTAGAAAAAGCCAAAGCGGTCATGGAACAAGCACAAAAACTTCTCACGGAAGCCAACAATCTGTGGAAAAAGACAAAGGGACTGTTTGAAGGGTACGGGTTTGAGAACGAAGCGGCATGGTCTTTGTGGAGCGATGCCCAAAGGGCATTCCAAGAGGGACAACGAAAACAAAGAGAGTATGAACGCATCTTGCAAGGGGCTTTGGTTTATGATGCACAACTGGAAGAGGCACATGAACGATTGTCGGATTGCATCATCGAATCTCTGCTCAAAGCCATTGCAATGGGGAACAAAGAAAGAAGAGACATTCTTCTCGCTCAATTTGAAGGACACATCAAAAAATTATCGCCCGCCCAACAGCAAGAACGAAACCAAAGGCTAAGAGAATACTCAAACGACAAAATATACCTACTCCGAGCCCGTCGAGGTCCACTCGTCGGCCGAACCGCTCAATCTCTCCAAATCCGGCGGTATCTAAAGGAAGAAGGTCGTTTGGTTTCCTTGGTGGGTACGGCTGGGGTTGGAAAAACCCGTTTGGCGTTGGATATCATCCACGATATCCGCGAAGAGAGACAAGCCTACTTTTGTGATCTCACGGAAGCAACAACCGTTTTGGGCGTCGTTCGTCTGGTCGCCAAAGACATGGATATACAACTTGGGGCTCAAAATCCCCTACAACAACTCGGCGAATATTTTGACAAGAATCCCAGCATTTTGGTGTTGGACAATCTTGAACAAGTCGTGGGTCCGGTTGGAGAAGCGATTACACAATGGCTTTCGGCGTCGGAAACCCTCAAACTCATTGCCACCAGTCGGGTACGTTTGCAGCTTCCCATCGAAAAGTCCTTCGCCATTCAGCCCCTCGGTCTGCTTGAAGCGATGGAACTCTTCACAAAACGAGCACAAATCGCAAAGTCAACCTTCGAACTGGGTAAGCAAAACCGTTTCATCGTGGGTCGAATCGTAGAGAAACTGGACAAACTTCCCTTGGCAATTGAACTGGCCGCGGCCCGCATGAACATTTTCAACGTTGGAGAGATCGAAACCCGACTCAACGAACGATTCTCACTCCTCCGAAGCCGTAAAGAAGGAATCCAAGCCCTGTCCACCGCTTTGGATTGGTCTTGGGATCTCCTCAAACCGTGGCACAAAGCCGCCTTCACTCAATCGAGTATCTTCCACGGAGGCTTTGACATTGATGCTGCCGAAAACATCATCCAAATCGGTGCACGGTCTGACTCTCCCGCCATCTTTGATATCTTACAAGATCTCTGTGAAGACTCTCTGCTCCGGCAAGAAAGCGCCATCGACGGTAGCATTCGTTACGGGATGCTGGAGTCCATCCGACAATACGCGAAAAACAAGCTGATGGAACACGAAGGACTCGAAGTCCATCTTTCTCGCACAACCGAATTTCCAATCACAAAGACACGACACAGCCAATACTACGCCCGATACGGTCAAAAAACCTTTCTCAATCGTCTAGACAGTTCCGATGGTTCTCGTCATTGGCTTGAACTCTTTGCCGAACTGGACAATCTCGTTGCTGCGACCATGCATGGAGAGGGAGAAGATGCGTCGCTTTGTTGCATCGCCGCCCTTAAGGTGCTGGGCATGAAAGGGCCTTTGTCTTTGGGGGTCGATGTCGCTTCTTCGGTTCTAAGCTCCAAAGAAATCCCGAAGCACCACCAGATGCAAATCAAACTTATCCGAACCAAATTTCTTCGCATAAGCGGCCGAATGAAAGAGGCAAGAGGACACAAAGAAAGCAAGGAAGCAGCCCCTTCCCACGACACAGAAACGACTCCGCTCCCCCCTCCGAACCAAGACCTTTCCATAACGCAGCCAGCAACGTCCACCGAAACGCCCGAAGAAAGACACATGCGAGCCGAAGAACCACTCGAGGCGAAAGAGACCGCCAAGGAGCTTACCAAATCGCTCAATGCAAAACCACATTCCGTCCTACACTCTCGGATTATCGACACCGAGACGAAACAGAAGGGAGCCTCCTTATCGAACGAGCCGTCTACGGAAATACCAAAGCGAGTTTACACCGAAGAGGAGGAGCTTCGATTGCTCAAAGCACATGAATTCGTAGAACTCGGAAACATTGAAGAAGCGGAATCGATTTATGACAAAGCACTTGCGTACTATCACCAAGCCGCTGCGTTCTATCAAAACGCATCCGACCCAAAGGGACATGTGCGTACCTTGGAAAAAATTGCGATTGTGTTGAAAAATCAAGGCGAATATCAACAATCATTGGAAGCCTTACACTCGGCATTGGAGATAATAGAAAACCATGAACTCCATTGGTTTAAAGCCAATCTTTACTCGGTCGTTGGCGATATCCATCGTTATCAAGGAGAATACCAACGGTCTCTGGAATTTCACAATCGAGCCCTGAAAATCAATCAAACGGTCGGAAACAAATTGGAACAAGGAACCAATCACGGAAACATCGGCGTTGTCTATCAAAATTTGGGACAAGACGACAAAGCGATTGAATATTACCAAAAGGCCATCGCCATTGCAAGAGAGATTGGAAACAAACGAAGCGAAGGACTCTATCTCGGAAAACTCGGAAACATGCATCTAAACTTGAACCGAAGCGACGAGGCGATCCGATACTACAAACAGGGCATCGATATCGCACACGAAATCGGAGACAAAAGAACAGAGGGCATTAATACTGGAAATCTCGGCATCGCATATGATCACATCGCGCGATACGATAAGGCTCTTGAATGTTATCAAAGGTCTAGGGCCATTGCACGAGAAATCGGAAACAAACGAAGCGAAGGCAGCAATCTGAGTAACATTGGCACTGTCTATCGAAATTTGGGACAAGATGACAAGGCGATTGAACACTACCAAAAGGCCATCGCCATTGCAAGAGAGATTGGAAACCGACGAAGCGAAGGAATCGCACTCGGGAATCTCGGCGTTTCGTATGGAAACTTGAAACAATACGACAAGGCTGTAGAGTACTTTCAACGTTCCATCTCGGTTTCACGAGAGATCGGAAACAAACGAAGCGAAGGAATCTACCTTGGATACCTCGGGGAGGTCTACCATCAACTGAACCGCAACCGAGAAGCGAAAGATCATTTGAAGAAAGCAATCCAAATATGCGGTGACCTCAAAATCAATTCAAGCTTTAATTTCTATGGTGAACTTGCGCTGATCTTTGCAGAGGAGAACAACCGAGACGAGGCCATGTCTCTTTTAACAACGGGCGA
>JAYYRF010000666.1:0-2959 GCA_036127535.1 Myxococcota bacterium
GGGGCTTCGGGTTCGATACGGTGCCGGCAATCCATATACACCGATAGTGAACAGTATATTTGATTTGAACCGCAGAGAGTTTATTCCGGTCTATGGATCATACGATTCGGGGCGCTTACCGGCCTTCTTTTCCTTGGACGCCCGCATTGATAAGGAATACATCTTTGACCGTTGGGTTTTGACCGCGTATTTGGATATTCAAAACCTAAGCAATGCCGCAAACGTAGAGGTCATGTCTTGGAATTATGATTATTCAGAAGAAGATCCAATAGCCGGTAATCCGCTTTTTCCCGCCTTTGGCTTCAAAGGAGAATGGTAATGTTGCTATCTTTGTTGGCGTGTGGTCAATCTTCACCTTCGACCTTTGTCGATACGTTGCGTGTGGTTGCCATTCAATCTGAGCCCGCAGAAATCTCACCCGCGGAAGAAAATGCGAAGGTAAATATTCTCCTGGCCGACCCCCTCCAAAACGGTGCCGAGATGTTGATTTGGAGTTGTACCAATTTTGGCGAAGGCTGTTTGGAAAAGGAATTTTACGCTGACAATTTCGATTTGTGGATACGCACGTACGAGCGAGAGAGACTCATCACGACGGTTCCGCTTGAAGTCCCTTTGGTTCTCAGCGGAGTCCTCTCTGACTTTCCCAATGAGGACTTACCTTTTCAAGGTTCTTTGCTGTGGGTTTTGGCCTGTGAGCCGAATGTATGTCCCATTATAGAGGAAGTGCGTTCAGGAGACTTTGATCCCGAACCTTTTTCCGATCCTTTTTCCATGCTGGAGACCCTACCGTTCAATGGCGTTTCGTTGGCGTTTCGTTCGCTGAATTTATCGCTTCGACCAGAAGAGGAACGGATACGAAATCCTTTTATTACCCCTCAATTTGATCTCCCTCTACAGTTATCAGTAGAGGAATCCCAAGAACTTGAGTTCTCCTATGAACTCAACGGAATTCCCAATGAGGATTCATTGATATATGGATATGCCAGCGTCGGTGGATTTATGGAAAGTTCCCGCGGCAATGCCCAACTCCAAGAGGAAAGCGGTCGTGTGTTGCTCGAGTGGTTTGCGGGAGAGACGGTTTCGGAGGGGGAGGTCTATGTTGTCGTTGAAAATGGCTCTGGCGGGGTCGGTTTTTGGACGGCAGAGGCTTCGGTTTCAGAGAACTAAGTCGAATTCTTACGGTACAAAGACAGTTCCAAAGCGTTTAAAGAGAAGCAATCCAATATCAACTCATCTATGCGGTTTTGGATTGTTGGAGAGGGGGCGTGATGCATTTCACGAGAGAGCGTCGATAATTCATTCCGGATGCCTTCCTCCAGATGGGATGGTGGAATGACGGGTATATTTCGATTTCCTTGGGCGCGGTTTCGATAATAATCACACATCAGTTTCGAGTTAATTTGTGCGCAAAGTACGTATAGGTCATCGATGCTCAATTTGCGGCTCACAGTGAGATAAAAGAAGCGTCCTCCGTGCTGCGGAATCATTTTTTGAGAGGTTACAACCGCAAGAATCTCTTGTTTTTCTCGACGTTCGAGAACAAAGAGTTTGTGCTTTTCGAAAATGGCAGACGCATTTGCTTTGAAAGTTTGGATTCGAGATCGCCAGAGTATTCCGTGATCCATGTATACGAAGTCGTGATCGGTTATTTTCCAGCGCTCCATCTGTTTTTGATACACAAAGGGATAAATCTTGGCCGTTCGAAATTGCTGTTGTAGTCTCTTTTTAGCCAATTGTTGAGCAATATGTTTTTGTGAGGTTCGGTTTAGTTCCGTACCTCTTCTTTGGAAGATGTGATACTCGATTTCTCTTTGGAGTTGCTCGGGACTTTTGGCTGTTAGTCGTCGTACGTCTCCTACATCCACTCCTTGGTGGGATAAGAATGCTTCTCGTATCGGAATTCCTCCTCTTTCGATCCGATTGTAAATGGGATCTAGAGTATGAACACGCATTCTCGCGCCTAAATTATCCAAAAATGTATTCTGCTTTATTTGGACAAAGGGTAAGGAGCCTATGGGGCGTAACGTATACTGGTGTAGGTCGTATATGGTTTTGGGAGATGCTTTCCACTTGGGAAACACAAAAGAATTCACTTTGCTGGTAATCGATGGGAGTCGGGAGAGATCGAGATATCGAACAATGTTTTGTTCTCTGCGTCTGGTGCTTAGGACAATGATGCTGGTTGCGATGGATGCAAAGGGTTGAAAAATGGAGTTCCGTTCGCTTATATTACTGAAGTTCACGATGTAACGAACGTCGTAATTTTTAAGTATGTAATGGCGGAAGTAACGATAACTTGGGATTGATAGATAAGTGTTTGGCGTAATGAGACAAACGATTCCATTGGAACCACATAACTTGAGAGAGGCGCCGATGAATTCGGAGTAGAGGTCATTGATTTTTTCTTTGTTTCGCTGCTTTGTTGGCACATAGCTTTTGGAATTCTGACCGCTATATCCTGAAAAATGTCCGTTTTGATCGTAGTTGTTCTTTGCATACGCATACGGTATGTGCGTATCTCCTCTATCGTTCTTTTTGGAATATGGTGGATTACCAATGACAATGGAGGTATCGAAAGATGGTTTTATGTCATTATCAAAGAGATGTTGTAGGGTATTGCGATTTTTGACTGTAACGTCCTTATCGTTTTGGAAACGCATTTTCGCAAATAGAAAGGAAGGAGTATCCATCTCGTATCCAATTTTTAGTGACCGTTGCCACAACGAAGACGGGTTTCTTTTCATTCTTTCAAAAAATGCGCCTGTTCCCATTGCTGGATCTATAATTTGGGGGACGCAAGCCGTGGGAAAATCGCTATGAAAAGCTTCTTCTGTAAGTGCAAGCATGAAATCGATGATCGGTTTCGGGGTAAAGTAGGCGCCGAATCTCCTTCTTTGACTTGGATAGAGTTGCCCCAATATACTTTCGAAGATCGTATCGTGCTCCTTTGCGAGGTGAG
>JAYYRF010000667.1:0-9239 GCA_036127535.1 Myxococcota bacterium
TCACCAAAACCGGTGCCACCATGGGAACCTATTCGTATATGGCTCCGGAACAGCGGATTAGCGCGAAGAGAGCGGGGCCAGCATCCGATATGTATTCTCTTTGCGCAAGTTTGTACGTTCTTCTAACCGACGGAAATCCGGCCGAACTGTACGAGCCCGAGCGTCAAGATCGATTGTTTTCTGCGCTTCATCCAGATTTGAACGCCTTTTTGAGACGAGGTTGTCATTATGAGTTCACACAGCGATTCCAAAATATGCAGACGCTGATAGAGGTCTTGTTGGAGGTACAGCAAACGGTGGACAAACCACAAGGTTTGTCTCCGATTTCTTTGTTTACATCGAACAGCGAAACTGCAATTACCGAAGAGCTAGATGATATTCAAAGACTGTTTGATAAGCGTGATGAGTCTGTAGGGTCGATGCCCATGGATACCCAATTGCAAAAGAGTTTGACCGAGGAAACCTTTATCGAACAGCCGGTAGTGTCCATTCCATCCTCTTCAACAAAGAATATTATGTATACTCGGTATGTTTTGATGGTTGTCAGTATACTCTTGGGTATCATACTGGTTCTTTGGCTGCGTCCTTAGTCGTTGATTTTTTGGCGGAGTTGACGAATGGTTTCATTGCTCTCCTTGAGGCGCCGCGCAAGCGTTTTGGTTACCAATATGGCGGGATGGGTATTTCCTTCATGGCTATAGAGAAGCTCTTTTTTACTGACTCTAAACAAAGAACAGTCCGTCTTCGCTCGCGCCGCTGCGTAGCGATCTTTGGATAAGATCACACCCATTTCCCCAAACACTTCTCCCGGTTTCACAACATCGATGGGAACCCTCTCTTTGTCTTCTTTTCGATAGATCAGTACCTCGCCTTCTACAACGACGTAGATATATCGAGATGGCTCTCCCTGTGAAAAGATCTTCTCATTTTTCCGATAGTCGTGGGTTCGTTTTTCAGACAATAAAACGCGCATTTCATTCTTTAGGTGCATGAGGAGTACGTTCAGCAAAGCTCCTACCAAGAGTCCAGCCAGGATACCCAAGACGTTTGACCATACGTTTCCGGCCTTCAATGTATGTTCGGGTATTGGATTGAGGTATTCCGAGATGACGGCGATTCCCATTAGTCCAAAAATGGTGTAGAGCATATATTGAAGTCGCAGCGAAAAGGTACACAGGACACTCAAGACGAAATAGCCCGAAAAATGTAGGGCTTGGTCATAGAATTCATTTTCAATATTGGACAGCGTTGCGGTCGTTACCAAAAAAATGCCCAGTCCTGTCAAGATGCTAAAAAATCGTTTCGTACGCGGGATTCTTCGAGATATTTTACCATCTATCGCTCGTGCATCCTTCAGTCTGTCAGACATGATTTCGATAATGGTTCTTTCGGCCATATTTCTCCTTGTAACCAAAAAGCTCTTCGAGTTGGGTGTGAATACTAAGGTTTAAACCTATCTTCTTGGTCGGTAGATAGAATCTTACAGCGATGCTCTGACCTCCTAATGATTTTATCAAATCTCTTCCCAAGCTCAAGGAAAAAATCTTCCGAATTTATGCGTAAAAACCGGATAGTCGCAGATGGTATAGCAACGACCTTCTTAAAATGACTACCCAAAAAAATACGAAAATCATTTCCACGGAATATGTTGGTCTTAGCTATTCTATCGAATCGAAGACGGAAAGAGTGTTGCTGCTAGCGAATCCATATCGTCCACCGAGACTTTGCATTGTAGGAACTACTGTTACAACACGTCGAAGATTGATTGAGTATGCTCGAGAGTCCCCCTGCACAGGTTCTACACCATGCGGATCCGTCATGGCTGTTGACGTCTCCGTAGTACGAATAAGATGAATATTTGGAGGGGAAGTGCATTTCGGTAGAATAGTTTTGCGACCACAATCCATTGCTTTCGGTATTGGAGTGATGGGTACCATAATGACATACATTTCCGGAACAATTTCCCCAGCCGAGTGTGTTTGCACACATGTACGCTGTGCCCGTGCTTCCTGCGTTGTAACCGACCAACTTGGTGGCGGTGTAAGCGTCGGAGACTGCAGTACAGGTTTTTGACCATGCGCTACCGGAAGGTCGATTGACCTTGATTGCGGAGTCGTAATTCGAAATGGAGCAACCCGAGCAGTTATCATTTTCTTTACTTGCGAAGACAACCTCGGTTGCGGTATCCCAAAAAAGATTGATATCGTACCACCAATTACCGCTGCGGGCATCGTCGAAGCTACCACTTGGAGAATCGAGATCGGCTTGACCAGTGTTATCGGAATCGACATGCCGGTTGAGCATAAGTGTCCATCCACCACCATCTGTGGTCATATCGCAGTAGGTATATATCGCTCCCGTTCCGTCGGGATCGATCTCATATACGCCATCTCCAATCGAGTCGCCGTTATCGAGGATCGCCTTGCAGTTAATGTCGGCTTGGCCACTTTGTATCTCAACCGACGTACCGATCGCGGCACCATAGTCCGTGCCATCGTAGGCGGTTACCATACACTCCCAAATTTCATCCTCTAGAGGAACACTGTAGGATACGGTACTTTCGAGAGACGAATCGATCGCACCTGTATACGACGTTCCATCGACATACCAATTGAAAAGATACGTGAGGGAATCACCATCGATATCGACTGCTTCGGTATCCACAGTGCAGACGAGATCATCTTCTCCCTCTTTGGGGGATGCTGGGGTAATCGATATGACGGGACTTCCGGGCGGTGTGTTCTGCACGGTTACAGAGGCACTCATCGATTCGCTGGTATCGTTTCCATCGAAAGCACGAACCACAACGGTAACGGTATCCCCACTCGAGAAGTTGAGATTTGAAAAGTTGGGATCGATGCCGGAATATAACGTTACGCCGTTTACTTGCCATTCATACACGAAGCTAAAGCTGTCTCCCTCCGGATCTGTAGCCGTTGCAGAAATATTAATGGGGTTGTCGGTATAAACCGGATCGGGTAAAATACTGACAGATGTTATGGTTGGCGGATCGTTGTCCGGACCGATATTGGTTGTTGCAGACAACGTGGACGTGTCCGTCGAATCCGAAACGGTGATAGAGCAAGAAATCTCATCTCCAATCGAAACGCTAGTACTGCTGAGTGCAATGCTGCTTCCTATCCCTAAGATGACATTCGTAGTGTTGTTCGTCCATGTGTAAGAGGTTGTTGTTGCATCACCATCGGCATCCGATACATCTGTGCTGCAGGTGACGGTGTCTGATACGTCGGGGATGAGCGGGCTAAACGATGGGGTTGATAGTGTTGGTGGTGTATTGGCAATCGTTACGCTGCTTTCTGTATAGTCTCCGTCATGGAAACCATCATTGGGAGTGACGCGTACGGTCCAAACATCATTTTTGGTCGTGTAGTAGTTGTTGATCGTATCGGTATCGAAGTTTGTCGCAACCCCATTTTGGTACCATTCATATGTGTAGGTGGGGGTTTGATTTTCCGCATCGGTGCTTCCGGCTGCGGTTACCACAAGATTGTCGGATGTTGTGGGTGTGGCTGGGTTCAACGATAGGGTCGGGGCTGTTGGTGGCGTGTTGATCCGAAGTGAGAAAGAGACGCTGTTTGATAGGCCTGTTGGATCCGTTGCGCCGACGGAGATTCCATGGATGCCCGCACTTAAGGTGGAAACACTAAAATTGATCTCTCCACTTGTATCGGCTCCTTGTGTGGAAAAGTCTCCGTCGAGATTGGAGGTCCAAAGCAAAGCGATTTCTTCGGGGGCTTGCTCTGCATCTTGGACGTTTCCAACGAAAGAGATCTCGTCTCCCAGCTTGTGTAAAGACGATGTAATGGGTTGTGAGACGGTGATGCTTGGTGGTGTGCCAATGCTATAGGTAATGCTGTCGGTGCATTGGCCACCGTGTTCATCTTCGACGGTAAGCGTAATGGTATGTGTTGTGGCGCTAAGATCACTGTGCGAGAACAAGAGAGAACCATCGCTGTCGGGGGCATTGGAATCCAAAAGGCCATCTACATCCGATTCCCACAGCACGACAAGAGCATTTGCGCTTGTCTCTTCGTCGTAGGCATTTCCCTTAAAGAGATGGTTAACGTCTGGGGACGCGACGGAGCCATCGTTTGGCTCCAAGATCTCACAAGTAGGAGGCATATTGGGAGCGCTCACGGATAGTGTCGTTTGTGCGCTCCCCTCGGCTCCCAAACTGTCGCGAACAAAAAGCGTGATTACGTGCTCTCCGATACTGAGGAAGGAGCGATCGCTAACGAGACCGGTTTCTGTCGGGGTTACACTTTGCAAAATGGGGCCGTCTATATTGCTCTCCCATGAAATGGTAAGACTGTCCTCTTCATCTTCTTCATCTTGTACGATGGCTTCAAAGAGAATATCTTCGTCGCTAACGTACGTCGAACCGGAAAGAGGAGCCAAAATTTCAACTGTCGGAGTGGTGTTGGGAAGGACGGAGACGCTTCTGGAGTCTGTTCCCACCGCATCGTCAGGGTCACGGGCTTCAACGGTGACGAGAGAATCGGTTTCGGTAAATGTAACGGAGCAAGCGTTCGTTCCGTCATTTTCCGGAGGTGACCAGTCACAGACTGTCGTTCCATTGAGCGTCCACTGAACCAATAGCTCTGTTAATTCGTGATTTTCATCGCTGATTGACGCTACCAAGTCAAAGCTTTCGAGCTCCAAAGCTTCTATAGATGTTTCGTGTGAAACAATGTTGACGACGGGTGGTGTGTTGGCCACTTTCTCATTTGTATCGTTCGTGCAGGCGAGTAGTGTAAAGCAAAATAGAAGATTGTGGTTTTTCATTGTGAATCGGCCTTCGACAGGGTTTATTTAGCATCATAACGTTTCTATCCTATCTCGGTTCTTGTTGCTCCTCGATCTTTTTTCTATGTCGATATTACCGTATAGCCAAAGGAGACGTACATGTATTTTTTCTATGGAATTTTGCGGTAACAAAATCAAAGCCTTAAGGGGGACTAGAACCGAAAGAATGGAGTATCTATGAGACATTTGTGGTTGGGCGTATTTCTTTTCGCTTGTAGTGATTCTGAGGAAGGACTGAAAATCTATAATTCAGAGCCAGCGTCGACGATAGCTTCGCATGCAGAGGGAGTAGAGCTATTGGAGTCGGTTGAGTATACATTTTTAGGGCTTGTATCCGCTGACAATCATTCTAACCTTGATCTCAAGGTGACGTGGAGCACCGATGTACGAGAGTTGTGCGGTGAAACATCACCCGACGCCGATGGCTCTACGTCATGTCGCGTCGCGTTAGAGACCAGTGATACCCAACTCAAGCTACAAGTCGTGGATCCCGAGGGTGCAGCTACCATTTCAAGTATCAACGTCAATGTTTTGGAAACGGAAGTACCCACCATTGAATTAATTTCTCCGACCGGAGACGGTGCGTATTATGCCGATCAACTTATACACTTCTCTGCGCGTATCAACGATGCGGAAGATGAACCCTCGGATCTTTCTTATCGGTGGGAATCGAGTCAAGAAGGGGAATTGCTTTTGAGCAGCCCACCCACCAGTGATGGCATCATTAGCGGTTATTTGAACTTGTCAGAAGGACAGCACGCTATCTCTTTGCGGGTGGAAGACACCACCGGCAAAAGCAACGTAGCCGATTTAGCCATCACCGTTGGTGGACCAAACAGCGAACCCCAATGTGGCATCACGTCACCAGAATCGGGTAGTGGGTTTGTTTTTGGACAGAACGTTTCCTTTGCAGGATCGGGAACGGATGTCGATATTAACAACGCCTTGCTTTCCGTCGAGTGGGAATCTGACGTGGACGGCGTCTTTAATACTACACCGCCTCTTAGCAACGGTGAGATTGCCTTCACCACCAATCAGTTATCCATTGGCAATCATTCTATAACCCTCAAAGTGGAGGATGAGGTTGGCGGATTGTGTACAGCGGGGGTACAGCTCGTCGTTGGCACTCCTCCGAGCCTCACCATAAACTCTCCACTGTTTGGCGATACCGTAACGTTGGGAGAGTCGGTGTCTTTTACGGGAATGGTGGAAGATCAAGAGGATATTCCAAGCGATATCCACATTTCGTGGGTTTCGGATATCGATGGCGAATTCTCGACCCAAGGTTCCGATTCCAGTGGCAATATCGCCTTTGGATATGGCGATCTGAGTGCAGGAGAACACAACCTCACCATTACAGCGACAGACAGTGATGGTTTGACGTCGTTGGTCGCGCAAACCCTACGTATCAACACACCGCCGACGATACCGAGTCTTACGATTGCACCGAGTGCAGCCTACAGCACGGATGCATTAACGGTGAGCGCCACATCCGAAGATGTGGACGGAGATGCGGTAACCCTCACATACGAATGGAGTGGAAGCAACGGTGGCAGCTACAGCGGAAGCACGTTGCCTGCAAGTGAAACCAGCGTGGGTGAAATTTGGACGATTCGGGTCACGCCCAACGATGGTTATGTCGATGGGAATTATGCGGAGGATTCCATCACGATATCCAATTCCGAACCCGAGATTAACGGCGTTTCGATTTCTCCCAGTACCGGAGTCTACAACGATGTGGTTCTAACGTGTTCTGCAACCGCAAGCGATGCGGACGAGACGATTGCGGTGACGTATGAATGGATGGTGGGAGCCGATACATATACGGGCTCCTCACCGGATTTGGCGAGTACATCCGTCATGCCCAACGATGGTATCACCTGTAGTGCATCCGCAAACGACAGTCATGGTGGTACAGCATCTGCCAGCGCGACCGTCAGCGTCGAAAATCGTGATCCCGTGGTCTCCGCCGTTGGAATCTCTCCAGCGGCGATTTACACCAATAGCTCGCTTTCCTGTTCCGCAACCATTAGCGACGATGACGGTGAAACTCCAACATCCACTGTAGATTGGTCTGTAAACGGCAGCAGCATTGGTAGCGGTGATACCTTGCAACTCGATAGCACGTTGATATCGGTCGGCGATACATTGGTCTGTACCGTAGAGGCAAGCGACGGCTATTCAGGAACCGGTTCCAACCAGTCCTCAGGTACGGTACTCAATACAGATCCCGTCATAGATGAAATCACAATCGACTTGACCAGTCCAACCACCGCGGATACCGTTGTTTGTTCGGCGAACTCCAGTGACGACGATGGTGACACGCCCCTCCTAAGCTTTGAATGGAGCAACCAAACCTCTGGAGCGACCTATACGAGCAGCACAACCACCAGTGCTTCTGCCCAACTTGATTTGAGCACGATTTCCATTTCTTCAAACGACGTTTTGGTGTGTTCTGTGGTTTCCGAGGATACCAATGGTGGTACGGCCACTGCTTCGATAAGTGTCGTTGTATACAATTCAGGCCCCGAATTCGATACACCCGCATCGATAACACCGGGCAGTGCTGTATTCACAGAGACAGAATTGATCTGCAGCGCCAGTGCCACAGATCCGAACGACGGGATCTTAACACCGAGTTACACGTGGAGTGTCGGGGGAAGTACCGTGGGAACGGGCGCTTCTTATACAGTATCCGCCAGCGACACCGATGTGGGCGACAGCGTTGTATGTGTATCCACTGCGACCGATGCCGATGGTGAAGTTGCCACTTCCACCGCGAGCGTAACCGTAGAGAACACGGATCCTGTACTCTCTGCGGTCTCGATATCTCCGAGCAGTGGTGTCTACAACGACGGTATTTTGTCTTGTTCTGCATTGGTAACCGATCCGGATGAAAGTCTCAGCGCATCATACTCTTGGACATTGAATTCGATTGGAGTTGGGATTGGAAACAGTTTGGATTTGGCGACCACTTCGGCTTCCCCTCCTGATACCGTGGTCTGTACAGCTTCGATCAGCGATTCTCATGGTGGTAACGACTCGGTGGCCGTGAGCGCGACGGTAGAGAACCGTGCTCCTTCGACCCCGGTGATATCGATATCGCCTACGTCTCCGTCAGCAGGGGATGATTTGGTGTGTCAATTGGATACGGTTTCGGTAGACCCCGACGATCAAGGCGTAAGTTACACCTATGAATGGACCAAGAATGGAACTTTGACGTCGTACACAACCGATACGGTATCGGGATCTGCTGTCGGAGAGGCAGAGACATGGGTTTGCACCGTAACTCCCAGTGACGGAACGGTTTTGGGAAGCAGTGCATCTGCAAGCGTGTCGACACAGATTCCTTGGAGTGGCACGGCGACTTTTACCAACTGTGGTCAAGATGGCCAAACGGGGCCTTCGCAAGCACAATGCGACTCGGAATACGCGGGTTCTTCTTTGGAGGGTCTGGTTGTTTTGAGTGGTGGTATCCAAGAGTGGGTGGTTCCTACGACGGGAACCTATACGATCGAGGCAATTGGTGCTTCGGGAGGAGACAATCCAAACGCGAGTTATTGTAAGGGGTTCGGTGCTCAAATTCGAGGTGATTTCGATCTGCAGGCTGGCGATGTCTTATACGTTTTGGTCGGTCAAAATCCTGAAGTCTCCTATGCCGGAAACGAGTACGGAAAAGGTGGTGGAGGCGGAACCTTCGTTTGGAAGAACAGTCTACCCATGATTATTGCAGGTGGTGGTGGGGGAGAAGCCAATGAGTCCACGAGTTGCAGCTCTTATATGCATGGACAAGCGTATCAAAGTGGCGGTTACCATACTACCTCGGTTTCAAACGGAAACGGCGGTGCCGTTACCAATTGTAATTGGGCCGGTGGTGGCGGTGCCGGATGGTACTCCGATGGAAGCGCGGTCTCTTTTTCCTTTTGCTATGCCGGTGCCGGTGGCATTTCTCCTCTCAGCGGTGGCTTGGGTGGAGATAGTAATACATGCGCATTGAACAGTTATAGCGGCGACATCTACGGTGGCTTTGGCGGCGGTGGTGGTTCCGGAATACATCTCGGCGGTGGCGGTGGTGGCTACACTGGCGGAGAAGGTGGCGGTTATTGCAATGGAACACAAGAGGCTGGCGGGGGGGGCTCTTACAACGCGGGCTATAACCAAAGTGCGACAAGTGGCTACAATGATGGTTCTGGAATGGTGCTCATCGAGTTCAACTAGAACGAACCCGGTGAGTGGAGTGCCGAAGCATCTTCTTTGGTTTGGCCGCTACAAGCCTGTCAAAAGGTCTACGAGTACCTGGCATGGAGGAATTATTCTCCGGGAGGCATATCCATAAAGCTTCGATAAGCCTTGTCCCCAAATAGCTCGCGGCTTCACATGCGTTTCAGTGAGAGCTTGTCGTTTCTCAAAGG
>JAYYRF010000668.1:0-3258 GCA_036127535.1 Myxococcota bacterium
AAACAAAAAGAATTGATGAAAAAACTCTCCGAAAATCCACAAAACGACCCAAACCATCCGGAACACAATTTCCCGATGGAAGGTATCAGCCAAGATCACATCCAAGAAGACGTCATAGAGAATCCGCCACCAGAAGAAGACGATATATCGGAAGAAAAAAACTTTGTCCCTTTCGATCACGTAGAAGATACGCCACCGCCGAAAACCGAGCACGAGACCGATGACTCAAAATAATGGGATATCCGATTCAGAGATGCCTCTGATCGAGCATCTAAAAGAGCTTCGCGATCGCTTTGTTCGCGCCGCGCTGGCTATGGCGATCTGTATGCTGGTCTGTTTCTTTTTTTACAAGGAGATTTGGGGATTTCTCGTCGGTCCAATCATAGATGCCCTTCATGATACCCAAAGAGGCGAGCTCGCACAATTACGTCTTCTCGAAGGTATTATCAATCAGCTCAAAGTGGCCGCACTCGCTGGGTTCTTTTGTGCTTCTCCGATTGTTTTCTACCAGTTTTGGCAGTTCATTGCACCCGCATTGTATCCAAAAGAGAAGCACTTTCTGCTTCCGTTGGCCCTTGCCTCGACCGTATTGTTTTTGATCGGTTCCAGCTTTGGATACTTTGTCATCTTCGACTTTATTTTCCCCTTCTTGCTTACCGTCAGTCCCGAGGATGTAAAAGCCACTATATCCATTGATGATGCCCTGGGAACGACGACAAAACTGCTACTCGGATTTGGATTGTGCTTTCAGTTACCGGTTATCGCCTTCTTTTTGGGGCGAGGCGGCTTGATTGATCACAAAGATATGACGCAGTTTTTCCGCTATGCCGTTGTTGGTATCTTTGTAATTGCCGCATTTTTGACGCCTCCGGATCCAATTTCCCAATTTTTAATGGCGGTCCCCCTTCTATCACTCTACGGCTTCAGCATCATCATCGTGTGGCTTACACACAAAAAGGGAACCGAACCCGAACTCTAATCTACGGGTCTCAACGACAATAAAACACCCTTCGCTTCGAGCAGATCCCCTGGCGCTACATCGACCGAGGCAATTACGCCGTCTCTGGGAGCCTTTAGGGGATTTTCCATTTTCATGGCCTCTACCGTGGCCACGATCTGTCCTTTACTTACCGTATCGCCTTCCGAAACCAAAATGGAAATCACCCGTCCTGGCATCTGCGAACGCACAACATCGCCAGACCCGCCAGAGGCCATTTTAATGGATTTCTTTCGCGGATCCATAATGTTCGCGACATATCGGCGCCCTTCAAAGTGAATCTCCGCGTCTTCATCTAAGCTATACTGGACATCTACGGAACGTTGCCGAAAGAGCAGTGCATGTCGATTAAAGGAAAGCCGTTCCGCGGAGCAATGTTGCTCTTCGCCCCCGTCGATCGCATATGTGTATCCGGTTTCGGTTTTATTCACTTCCACCAGGAAAACCTGATCGTTTAGCGTGATCTCATATCTCATCGCTTCTCCTGATAAAACCACTTCCACTTGGAGTGTTGACGTTTCGAAACGGCCGGTTTAAGCGTCAGGTCTTTTTCGAGCGCCAAAATGGCTAACGCGGCGACCAAATCCGGATCGATGCTGTCGTCGTACGCCGTTAGTTGGTTCATCTTCTCTTGCGTAAGAAAGCCGGTATCATAAACGCCAGACAAGAAATCTGCATCGTCCATAAGAGCCTGGAAAAATGGGATCGACGTTTGAATCCCAAGGATTTGATACTCGTTGAGAGCCCTTTTCAGGCGACGTATGGCATCGGCTCGGTTTTCTCCCCAAACAACGAGTTTCGACACCATTGGATCGTAGTAAACGGTTACTTCAGAGCCTTCGTAAACGCCACTGTCTACACGAATCGATGGCCCGGACGGTTCGGTGTAACATCGCAGTAAACCCGGTGATGGCGCCCAATTGTTGGCAGCATCTTCAGCGTATACGCGACATTCAATGGCATGCCCTTTCTGCTGCAAGTCCTCTTGCGAAAAAGACAACGCTTCGCCGCTCGCCACTCGAATTTGCGCCTGCACCAAATCCACTCCGGTCACCATTTCCGTAATTGGGTGCTCGACCTGCAAACGCGTGTTCATCTCCAGGAAGTAAAAGGACTGATCTTCCCCCAGCAAAAATTCGATTGTACCGGCACCTTCGTAATGCACTGCTTTTGCCGCTTGTATCGCGACTTGCGTCATCGCACGACGGGTTTCGGGTAATAGAACCGGGCAAGGAGATTCTTCGACGACCTTTTGGTGACGACGCTGAATCGAACAATCTCTCTCAAACAAATGTACGACCGTCCCATGCTGATCTGCGAGCACCTGTACCTCTACGTGCCTGGGGCGTATGATGCGCTTCTCGATATAAACAGAATCATCTCCGAAGGAATTACGGGCTTCTGAACGGGCGGCGTTGAAGGCCGGAATCAGTTCCTCCTCCTTCGAGACTTCCCGCATACCTTTGCCACCGCCACCCGCTGATGCTTTGATCATAACGGGGTATCCCATGTCGTTGGCTATGCTGAGCGCTTCTTCGGGAGAGACGATGGGTTCGGTGCCACCCGGCACAACGGGAACGCCCGCTGCTACCATTCGTGCGCGAGACTCTGTTTTAGAACCCATCGCTTGAATGGCAAAGGGTTTTGGGCCAATCCACACAAGACCTGCATCCAATACTTTTTGCGCAAATCCTGCGTTTTCAGAGAGAAAGCCATAGCCGGGATGAATCGCATCGGCACCCGATTCTTTGGCGACCTCTAAGATGGCATCCCCTCGCAAATAGCTTTGGGAAGATGGCGCAGGGCCAATACAATACGCTTCGTTGGCCATCCGTACATGCAAAGCTTTTCGATCGACTTCTGAGTATACAGCGACGGTTTGAATACCGAGTTCGTGGCAAGACCGCATGACGCGAACCGCAATTTCACCGCGGTTTGCAACGAGGATTTTTTTGGGTAAACCGCTCATTGCTCTTCGCTAGATTCGCTGTCTTTGTCGGCGTCCAACTCTGCGACTTTGGCTTTAATATTCTCTTCTCCCAAAGCGATGTTCAAGACTTCTTCCATCCGAGAGCAGAAGTGAATCTCCAAATCATTGCGAATCTCCTCTGGAATCTCAGGTAGATCCTTTTGATTTTTACTCGGTAAGATGACGCGTTTGATGCCGGCACGATGTGCAGCGAGAACCTTTTCCTTGATGCCGCCGACGGGTAAAACCGCTCCACGCAAGGTCGCTTCACCTGTCATCGCAAGTTTAGAAT
>JAYYRF010000669.1:0-4034 GCA_036127535.1 Myxococcota bacterium
AACATTGTTCTGTTGGGGTTGAGCCGCATTAATATTTTAGAAGAGATACCTTCCGAAAAAATGTATCGAATCGCCAAAGCAGAGCTGATTTCAGAGGGGCAAGAAGACGGAGATTTTGATCTTTCTTCCATTCAAACCCTCCTTGCTCAGGTTATCGTGCAAAACCCAAAACTGTCCGGTTCTTTGGAAGTATTGCTACAAGAAGATTTGTCCGCGGATAAAGTTCTCGACATTCTAGCGCATCTGCTCGTGCAAGAAACGTATCAGAGGCAAAAGTTTATGGAAAAGTTCTCTTTAAAAGAAAGGGCATCGTTGATAGAGGGTGTTTTGGCCGAACTTTTGATGCGCGGAAACAGTATTACCGAGTAACCGCCTTTTGCAACTCTTGAAAAATCCAAAAGAGAAAAGGAAACACATCTTCTTTTTCCTGCTGCGTAAAGTACGCAGATAGTTCCCATACGTCTTTCTTCTCTTTTTTGTGAAGTCTGGTCGGATGTCGCTGACATATCTCTTGAACGATGTCTACCTGTAGGGGATTTTGTGGGTGCATCAATAGCAGTACTCTGCTCTTTAACCAATGCAACTTTTCAATTCCGAGTATACGACACCAGATACGAGCTTCTGTACACCAAGCAAGGTGTAAGACCTCTTGCGGAGCTTCTCCGTACGAGGCTTCCCAGCTACCCAGGAGCGATCGGAGATCCGTTATATTGAAGACGGATGCGAGTTTTTGATATTCGTATAGTCTCTCTTGGGTGTCGGGGATGTAGGAGTTGGGTAGAGAAGCTGATACGGGGAGTTGTACATCGGGATCGAAGTGTTCGAGTGATTGTTTCCCCTGTAGTTCGCGTATACTCTTTTCTAAGAGTTCGATATACATGTCCAGTCCCACAGCCTCGATATGACCACTTTGTTCTTTGCCGAGGAGGTTTCCACTGCCGCGAAGTTCCAGATCTGCACTGGCGATTGCAAAACCCGATGCGAGGTCGGTAAATCGTTGAAGGGTATTCAAGCGTGCCAAAGCGGTTCGTTTTAGACCTGTTTTGGGAACGATAAAGGTGCAGTACGCTTTGAGTGAAGAGCGTCCAACACGGCCGCGGAGTTGATAGAGCTGTGCGAGTCCGAGCTGGTGTGCGTTATCGATAAAAATGGTGTTGGCACTGGGAAAATCTACCCCATTTTCGATAATCGACGTGCAGACCAAAAGATTGTATTCCTTTCGCATAAATGCGAGCATCGTGGTTTCCAATTCTTTTTTGTTCATCTGTCCATGTGCGGCACAAATCTTTGCCTCTGGAACGAGTGTTTTGAGATAAGAGACACAACTATCGAGGCTTTGCACGCGATTGTGAACGAAGAAAAGCTGACCCCCTCTTTGTAATTCTCTACGGATTTGATGCTGGATTTTGGTCTCGCTTTGGTGAATGGTTAGGGTATGTACCGGTTGCCTGCCGGCAGGTGGTGTGGCGAGAATACTAACGGATCGGATACCTGAAAGAGCCATATGGAGTGTTCTGGGAATCGGTGTGGCACTCATCGCCAGGTAATCTGCGGGAAAAGAAGGATTCTCTTGGCTGAGGGTCTTGATCTTTTCTTTTTGCACAACGCCGAATCGGTGTTCTTCATCGACGACGACGAGTCCGAGTTGTTGGAAGCGCAGTCGCTTGTTCAGCAGCGCTTGGGTACCGATCAGAATATGGATTTCGCCTTTGCGTACGCCTTCGTGAATCTTCTTGATTTGGGAAGGGCTTTGCAGCCGAGATACGAGTGCGGTGCGAATGTTGAGTTTTTGAAATCGTTGTTCAAACGTTCTGTAGTGTTGTAAAGCGAGGATTGTGGTGGGGCAGAGAAGGGCAACTTGGTGTCCTTCAGACACAACGCGTGCCGCTGCGCGAATGGCGACTTCGGTTTTACCGAATCCAACGTCGCCAATCAAGAGTCGATTCATCGGTTGTATGGAGGAGAGATCGGAGAGAATCTCAGAGATGGCAATGCTTTGATCTGGGGTCTCTTCGTAGGGAAAAGAAAGAGTCACCTGTTGGAGCAGCGAAGATTCTCCCGTATAGGCATAGCCTTTGGCAGCCGCTCTTTTTGCGTGGATGCGAATAAGTTCGTGTGCCATTTCCAAAACTTTCGTTTTGACTTTCTCCACTTTCTTTTTCCAACTTTTCCCGCCGAGTTTATCCATTCGCGGTGGATTTTTACTGTTGGAGCGATAGCGGAAAAGTTGTTGCATGCGGGTGAAGGGTACCAAGATTGTCGCTTCGTTTTGATACTCGATTTCGAGACACTCGATTTGTTCACCCTTGAGAACCATGCTTGCAAGTCGTATGAATCGACCGATACCATGGGTTCGATGCACGACATAGTCTCCGATCTTGAGATCGGTATAGGATAGTACGGTTGCTTCACGTAAGGTTTTTTTCCGATGGGTTGGCTGTTTGGAAAAGAGTTCTCGGGCACTCAAAAACGCAGTACGCGAGGACGGCTCGATGTATCCTTCCGAGAGTTCTCCACGGCATAAAAGCACGGCTTTATTGTGTGGCTGATCAAAATACTCGCATGTATGAATCGTTATGTAATGATCGGCGAGAAGCATTTTGAGCTGGCTTTGCTGATGGAGAGAGTGACACACGATCGCAATGCGCCAATCGTCTTCGAGCCAGTCTTTCAAAGTTTGTCGGAGCGCTGTGATGTTGGTGAAAGAGATCTTCTGATGCGGAACGGACTCGACGGAAAAAGAGAGAGAATCCGCTTGAAACTCGGAGATACCCAAGGGATTACGCAATTGCTGCATGATTTCTTCTGCCTGCGAAAACCGCAGGCGAGAATCGACGAGTGGATGCTCCTCTGCCTGTAGATGACTCCACCTCTTCTCGAGTTGCTCGGACCAAAAGAAAAGTTGTTCCTCTACGTCTTTTGGTTCAAAAAGGATGTGGAAGTTCGCCCGTTCCAGCGGAGACTCAATGCTCCAAAGTACCGGTAGGTAGTCCTCTGCACCGGGAAACCAGAGTTGCTCGGATAAATCACGGGAGATACTCCGTACGCGTGTGCGATCCGTTTGCTTCTCTTGTGCCCATTTGCGGATACTCCGGATACAGCGGTGGAGAGATTGAGAATTGAGAACGGCTTCTTTGACGGGTAAAATATCGATGCGCGTTTTTGAACCGTGTATTTTGCCCGTTGTTGGGTTCAGTTCTTCAATCGCTTCCAATTCATCATCGAAAAAAGAGAGTCGATACGGATTTTTTTCTCCATTGGGCCATATTTGGATGGTATCACCCCGGTGCGTAATCATACCTTCTTCCCGCAGTTCACTGTTGAGGTAGCCCAAGCTTTGAAAGGCCGAGAGAAGTTCTGCGCGAGGATACTCCTCGTTTACTTTCAAGGAAAGGAGCAACGATTCCAAGTCGTCAGCGGACAGACTTTTGTGTAAGACGGCGAGCGCAGAGGACACGACGATTGTATTTTTGTTTTTCAGGGCCTGCAGTGCGATAATCCTTTGTCTGGGAACGTTGGGAGGGGGAGAGGCTCCGTCAAAACTTCTGGGATCATCTTCGGGGTATGAGACGACGTCGGTTTGAATTCGAAAAAAATCTCGGAAAAAACACAGAGATTGGTACATGGCCTCCGCTTTGGCCTCGGTGGCACACAGTATCCAAACAGGACCCGTGTTTCCATTCTGCTGAATACCATTTACGATGCTATAGGCCGCGGCGGAAAGGTTGATGCCACTCCATCGACGGGTCTGTATATTCTGAGAGAATTGGTCTAAAAATGCGGTCACAATATTTACCAAAAGAGAAAAACCACCCTACGGTGGTCTATAGATATCTCAAATTGTTTGGGAGTTAAACTTTTATCTTTAGTTACACTGTGAGATGTCGGGTACGCCCCGATCAGAGCAAGTGATCGAGCACGGTGGCGAGGCCTCTTTCTGTATCAGACAGCTACCTTTGGCTTGTTCGCATACTTTGAGGACATCGACACGCGTTCCGCTCGCTTTTGCTTTTTGTAGAGAGGTTTGCACCTTT
>JAYYRF010000670.1:0-3723 GCA_036127535.1 Myxococcota bacterium
GGATTAGAGGTCTATAAACCCAATGATAGAATTTGGAGAGACACCAGTGACTTGGTATCTTTAGAAAACTGGGATAACACAGCCTATGCTACGAATAACTTCCCCTTTGAACAGGCGGTTGATGTTAGCTTTTCAGGGGCAGTAACGCCTGAAAATGCAACCTTTGGGACTATCCCTGTACCATACTCTGCTTCTCAGCAAGGCGTATCTCACTTGTTGCCATCAAAGCCTTCTGGGGTCATGGTCTCTTGGACGGGGCCACAATATTCAACAGATGGGATCGTAACAGACGCCAATAGCACAGAGAGAAAAACCTGTATGCAGTACGCAGCAGGTGACGAACCACCTACCACTACAGATGACTGTGTTGAATACATTCCTCTTGCTCCTCCGGATGGCGAAAAGTACGATAGTGGACAGATGTATACCGCCCCTTGGGAAACCGACGATGGTGTCGTTACACTCTCTTGGAAGCCGAATACCGTTAATGCGAACGAAACCGTCAGTATTTCGGTACGCTTCCTCGGAGAGATAGACGAAACAAAAGATGCATTTGTAGAAGAAGTTATACCCGTACAGAAGACCTCTTACGCACAAAGTTCTTGGGACAGTGCTATCAACGATGGGGAAATACCCGCAGGCACAGAATGCCCCGAAGTCGGTTACAGAGCGGCCTTACCTTGCGACCCCGACGAGGAAATTGAATATATTTTCGATGACAGTTTGCGCAAAGGCTCAGGGTATATATCGAGTCTACAAGGAGACCCGACGAGACCATTGGTTGAGGTGACGTGTAACGTAGAAGACAATGGTTCATTCGAAATCTCGGAAGAATTGCTTTCCGGAGCTATGGATTATGCACGACAGCACAATGCCCAAGGAGCCGTATTCTATATCAACCGAACCACAACCTCTGAACTTTCCGTCCCGGACGTAAGGGACAGAATTGGAAGTCGACGGGTTACAGGCCCCATACTCGTTTCCACCAATGCGGTTCAATTTGGTCGATTTTGGTACAATCCTAGCGCAGTTGGTGGAGAATAAGATGAAAAGTTCAATCACATTACTGTTGCCACTTTCATTGTTGGCTTGCACAGAGAATAAGAGTCCCTATTACGATGATATCAATTCCGTCAGCGTCGCAGCGGTCGACATTGTGGAAGAGACGGGGAATATGGGAGGGAATATCGTTGTTGTGAACGGATCTGGATTTGGAACCGATCCCAAAGCGATAACCGTCATGTTCGGAAATCAAAACGCCGAAGTGTTAGAAGTCTCGGACAATTTGGTTCGTGTTGTGTCTCCTGCAGGGCCTGTTCGCGGCGGAGCCGTCGATATACGAGTGGGTACAGCACAAGGTCAAGCAAGCCTCGCTAACGCCTACAGTTACCGGGTTCCAGGTAACGGGATTTTTGTTACCGGCACCGTTGATGGCGCCCCCGCCGTATCTCCAGATGGTGGTGCGACAGTGGGTGAGGGTAGCTATTACTTGGATGAGCAAATTGCATATGTGTCCATTTCAAATGATTCTTTCTCCTGCTACGGCGGTATTCATAACGAACAGGTTGGTGGTTGCGATGGTTTTGCCTACACCGGAATGATGGGTATTGAAGGCCGCGCAGAAGGTTTAGAGTTTATATATCCGCGTGGCAACACACCGCACTTTGGCGGTAAAGGTGGTTTCGCATCCATGACGGATGTCTCTTGGAAAGAGTGGTCGATCAAAGCATTGCCTGAAGAGGTCGTTGGATTCGACGATGAATCTGCATTGGATTCTCTTCGAGTAGATTTGGGAACGGTCAAAATGACCAATCCGGCACTCAGCGGAGCTGGAGAATACTGTGCGGACTTACCCGCTTTGGCGAACTTTACCTATAACGGTGACGACGAGCTTCTGTCCTCTGATGGGGAAGTGGAATCCATCTACACGAACGTAAGTGTATCCCCTCAAGGGGTTTCACCCTACGGTAACGCTCCGGATTGTTACGACGGTGGGCGCGCATATGAATTAGATGTACTTAACTTCTGTATGCAGAAAGAGTACGACGAGGGGCAAAGTTTCATTTACGAGCCCGAGTGGCCTATAGAACCCAGCTTCTTCCGTACAGACCTCACCGATGAAGGTGCATCTACTGACGCCATACCAATCGTTCTCGATGTAGAAAAGGCACAGATACAAGGGATGCAAATCACGCTGCCGCCGTATGCGCTCTTCAAAGATGTAACGGGTAGAAACGACGGAACATGGGCTGTACAGGCAATGCCTGATTGTCCTGATTCAGACGATGATTTGGTCACCACCACCAATGATGCTGTCTTCTCTTGGGAATGGGATCCAATCGAGTGGAATTGTGATTCCGAAAATGGATTATGCCCCGGTGACGGTGTTAAGAGTGTTTCAAGCTACATAAAAGTGAATGTTGCCTTCTTTAGCCTGGGATGGTTTGGTGGGGAAGGTACACCCATACGAGCGACCATAACGGTTCCGGATAATCACAACTTGGATGAAGAATCTGGAAAGGCTTCTCTCACTCTGCCCAGTTGGGTTCTGTATAGTTTTCCTACCGTTCGCTACGATTTTGGATACGAGTCGAACGCCTTGGGGCCAGGACAAACTTGGACGGGCTATGGAGATCCTTTGGCGACGGACTATGGTTATCTCATTGTGACCATCGACCGAGTAACGGAATATGTAATCCCGACACAGTTGGAAACAAACATTGCGGGGGATGCCGAAGAAGTTCCTGGAACCCTTGTATTTGCCTACTCCACGGGTGATATGGGATTCTTTAACTATGAAAATCCATTGGACAGCCAAGATTCTTGTGACGACTGCCTAGACAATGATGGTGATGGTTGGCCGGACGATAAAGATCCAGACTGTGAAGAGTCCGACGGTGTTGAAGAAGGTGGATTCAATGGCGCGTACACCTGTAACGACAACATCGACAACGACCAAGATGGTTTTGTAGATTCAGAAGATGCCGACTGTGAAACCGGATTTGGCGCTGAATCGCCAGATTGCTCAGACTCCGTTGATAACGACGGCGATGGCTGGATTGATGGAAACGATCCTGGATGCAGCAGCGGTATTACCGAAAATCCTGAATGTTCTGACGAGTTAGACAACGATGGTGATGGCCTTACAGACTATGATGACCCCGACTGCCTTGATGGCATAACGGAAAATCCAACCGACCCAAATCTAGCAACCTGTAACAACGGGATAGACGATGATGGAGATGGCTGGGTTGATTCAGATGACCTTGCCTGTACTACGGCAGCTGACGAAGAAGATGACGGATTCTCAGGCACAGAATGTAATGACGGCATAGACAACGATGGACATGGCGACATTGATAGTGACGACTACCGCTGTCAGCGCGTCGGCGCAGAATCCGATGAGGCCCCCGAATTTCTTGCAAATTGTATAAATGGTGCAGATGATGACAATGACGGTTACATCGACGCCAATGATCCAGACTGCGAGATTACATCGGTGAACGAAAATACCCAAAGTCTAAATCCAGAGTTAGCAAATAATTCTTGGGTGACGGAATGCTACGATGGTATTGATAACGACGGCTGTGGTGACATCGACGCCCAAGATCCGGAGTGTGTTGATTCCAATGGAGTACCGGATGGATTCGCTCCCTCGGAGGGATTGTGTGTTCCGGTAGACAAAGATGGAGACGGATACGATAACCTGGTCGATTGTGACGA
>JAYYRF010000671.1:0-6487 GCA_036127535.1 Myxococcota bacterium
CAGCTTTATTTTGGTTTGGATGTTCCGAAGTTGAGAAAGGGAACGCCCCGCCATCCGTCAAGATTCTAACTCCGAGTGATGGTGCGTCTTTTTGGGAAGGGGAAGAGGTTCTCTTCGAAGCGGAGGTCTCCGATTTCGAGGACGCAAGCGATGATTTGGGGCTTATTTGGCAAGGAATTGATTGTGCAGACACCCTTTGCACCGTTGTCGTAGATCCAACGGTTTCATTGGTATCCGTAGAGGTCATCGATTCCAAAGGAGATACCGGCACGGATTCCGTCACCGTTTCCGTCCAAGAGAATCAGCCGCCCACCGTTCAAATCGACGAACCCACTGGCGATGCGATCTACTATCCGGACGATTTGGTGGTGTTTTCAGCACAGCTCAGCGATGATCAATCCTTTTCCGAAGTGGCCACGGCGCTGTCTTATGTGTTGCTGTTCGGTGAGGTAGAAGAGTCCGGAACCACGACCGAACCGCTGTTTGAGGCCTCTATATCCCTGCCTTCCGGCCAGCACACCGTCTCTTTCGCGGTGACCGATGCGCTGGGCAAAGAAACGGTGGCGACCAAAGATTTTGTGGTTCAGCCTCCCAATCAGCCGCCGGTTTGTAATCTCTTGGAACCGGTGGGTACGGTTGCAACAGACATGTTGCTGGATGTTTCTGCAGAGATAAGCGATCCGGAAAATCGTATTCGACGCATTGAATTGCATTCTTCCCTCGACGGTTTGGTGAGTGAGGGAGTACAAGAATTTGATGGAAGCATCATCTGGACGCCTTTTTCTCTGAGCGTGGGGGAGCATCTGTTGGAGTTACACGCCGAGGACGATGGAGGAGCGGTTTGTACGGCGCAAAGTGAGGTAACGGTTGGAAGCGCTCCTTCGATACAGATTACATCGCCCGAAGAGGGGGCAATCTATTCCTTCGGGCAGAGTGTTCTTTTTACGGCTACGGTTTCCGACGATCGAGATGCGCCGGAGGCGCTCAACATTTCGTGGTCTTCGGATGTAGACGGTGAACTGCTGACCGAACCGGTACAGAGTTCAGGTCTCCTGTTCTTTTACTCTGATGCTTTATCTCGCGGAAGTCACGCTTTGACACTGTCCGTGACCGACAGTGACGGTTTTCAGACCACGGTGGATCGAACCTTGGTGATCAACGATGCACCGGTTTTGGATTCGATCGCGATGATACCGTCGCAAGCGACTTCTAGCGATGATCTGAGCGTAGAGGTTGTCGCAAGCGATCCGGATGGAGATGCCTTAAGCTACACGTATGTTTGGTACCGCGATGGTGTAATGCAAAGTCAAAATGCTGCAGAGGTCTTGGCGAGTGAGACATCCAAGGGGGAGATTTGGAAGGTAGAAGTCGACATTAGCGACGGTTTTAGCAATGTGCTCGCTGAGACGAGCCTGGTTATTGCGAATTCTCCCCCTTCACAGCCTGACGTAGCCATTTCAGGAACCGGCGCAACCGGCGACGCCTTGGTGTGTATGGTGACGGTTGATGCTACGGACGAGGATGGGGATACCATCGATTATCTCTTCACATGGTATGTAAACGGAGAGGTTTGGACGGGAAGCGCGGGCACAACGACCTACAGTGGAGACACGATTGAGGGTAGCTTGGTATATGAAGATCAGGTGTGGTCCTGCGATGCGACCCCCAACGACGGTACGGACGACGGCCTTAGCGCCAGTTCCACTTCGTTGACCATTTTGGGTGGGTGTGCCTTTGGGGATTGTGACTTTAGCGTATATGGAATGGATTATATTTTGATTCCTGCCGGCACCTTTACCATGGGGTCCCCTTTGAGTGAAATCGGTCGTTGGAACGACGAGGCGGAACACGAAGTTACAATTACCAGTGACTTCTACATGATGACAACACCGGTAACACAGGGGCACTTTGAAACGTTGATGGGATACAACAATGCATTCTTTGACTATTGTGGCAGTCAATGTCCGATGGAATATGTTTCATGGCATGAAAGTGCGAGGGCTGCCAATGCATTGAGTGTATTACAAGGTCTGTCCGAATGCTATACCTGTACGGGGGCAGCACCGAATTTCAGCTGCAGCGAAGCGATGAGTCCTTACGTCTGCGACGGGTACCGATTGCCGACGGAAGCCGAATGGGAGTTGGCGGCGCGCTCCGGAACGACGACAGGAATGTGGACGGCAGATGGTGGGGACGAGATTGTTTCCGGTACCGAGCACGATTGCACGCCGAACCTCACGATGGTGAACGGTAACCAGTACGATGACTTTGGATGGTATTGCGGCAACAGCATCGGTTCCTTTGGCGACACGACCTACGGCACCAAAGCGGTTGCCCAAAAGATTCCCAACGATTTTGGTTTATACGATATCTTTGGCAACGTGTGGGAATTGTGCCATGACTGGTACGACATCGATTACGGCATGAGCGTTGTTGGTGCGCAAATAGACCCCGCCGGACCTGCCAGCGGCACATACAAGGTTCGAAAAGGGGGCTACTGGGAAGCGGATCCGCGTTATATGCGTTCTGCAAAACGCGCGTACAATCCACCTTCGCCTCGTTCCAGAAGCATCGGTTTTCGATTGGTGCGAAATCCCTAGCGCACTACAAGGCTATTAGGAGAGGTTTTCCCAGAATTCGGTTGCCGGTGGATGTTCGGCTTCCAGCGGAAGACGGCACTCGTTCCGTAGCAATCCCATAGCGTGCATCATTCCCTTGCACGGGATAGGGTTGGTTGAGGAAAACAGTGCATCGACGACGGGTAAAAGTTCGTATCTCAGCTGTCTAAGGGTCGGCATGTCACCGTTGTAGGCGGCTTCAAACCAAGCGACACTCTGCTGAGGAGCCGGATTAGATAGAACCGAGATGACACCGTCGAAGCCCATCGCAACCATGGCGGCAAAGCTAAAATCATCTCCGGAGAGAAGAGATACATTGGTGTCGCTGAGTCGATTCAATAACTCTTGGCCGAGCATCAGATCTCCGGTGGCCTCCTTCAGACCGATAACGCCGGGCGTACGACAAAGCGTTTCCAAAAGGGAAGCGGGAAGTCTTTGGCCGGTTCGACCCGGCACATGATAGAGAACGATGGGGAGTCCTTGGTCGCATACCGCTTCAACGTGCTTTTTTAAACCCTTTGGGTTGGGTTTATTATAGTAGGGAAAAACCACCAAGCCGGCATCGGCACCCATCGCTTTGACTTTCTGAACATTTCGAATTGTGGTTTGGGTATTGTTGCTACCGCAACCTGCAATTACGGGGACGCGTTTGTCAGCGAACCGAACGGCTGTGCTAATCAGTTTTTCCCATTCTCCATCTGTCAATGACGGGGTCTCACCAGTGGTACCACAGGGGACGAGACCGGAGATTCCGGCCTCCAGTTGTCTTTTACACAGCGCTTCAAAGGTTTCCAGATCGATGTCTCCATCTTTAAATGGCGTTACGAGTGCAGTAAAAACGCCTTTGAGCTTGTTTTCCATAAAAGCCTCAAAATTCAAGTGTCGTTATGAGTTGTCCAGCGAAGGCGTTGCGATTAAAGCCACCGCCATATTCGGTACTCGTGTATTGACTGTAGTAATTCCCGGGGGAGAAGAAACCCAAACTCGCATCAAATTGTAGTTGAGCGAAGGGAGTCCAGTAGAGATGCGCATCAACCTCGACCCCATAAAAACCATTGAGCTCATCTTCTGGAAGAGCGGCTGTCCAAGCCGTCAGAACGACGAGTTCCCCTTGCAGACTCTTGTGAAGATTATATCGCAGCGCGGGTCGAACATAAATCGCATTACTAACGGAATATCCACTTCGAACCGCCCCAAATTCCCGTCCGCTGTCCACGGAACTGGTTTCATCACTGGTTGCGCTTTGGAGGATGGGCATGGGTTCTTCGAACATCATGAGTGCGAGATTATAGTCTCTGTTGAAGGAGAAGGTATTGATGGTCTCGTCGTCGGGGTTGGCGTCTCCTTGGGCGAATCCACCGCCGAGGCCGAGTCGAAGCTTCGAAATTTGGAGTCCCACATTGGCCGTTGCTCCGAAGGCAAGAACATTAATATTCTCCAAACCGCCTTCGATATCGCCGTTGCCATAGTTGAGCGCAATTTCCAAGTCTGCGTCGAGATCTCCGCTTTTCAAGGATGCGCTAATGTCTGCGGTGAGCATCCCAAAGTTGCTGCCTTCACTTCCGCGGTTTCTGTAGTTGGTGTAAAGGCCTATGTGCGTTCGGGCACTGGCGTAATAGATTGACCCAGCGAGTCCCCAGGTATCATCGGCACGGTTAAAGTCATTTTCATTGTAGCTTTCGACGGCTGCGAGAAGAAATAAGTTTTGAACCTTTTGGGAGTACTGGATTCGGTCTACGCTGTTGCCAAATTCACTCCATGGATCATTCCCCGCATGAAAAACCATTCCTGAACCCCAATGAAGTGGAATTCGACCCAACTTAAACAGTCCATAGTTGCTTTGAATCTCGGCCCACAGCCGCGTGACCTGTAGCGAATTGTTGCTGGAGACGGTGTCGGGTAGAAGGGATAGACCGAGATTGTTGGTTGGATTACTGTAGTTGGTGCCTTCGGAACCAAAGGGAGCGTAAGAGAGCAGATCGAGTTGACTGTGCACCGATAAGGCTGATGAAATACGCCAGTGGGGTATCAAGAGCAGGCGCTGGTTGAGGGCATTGCTCGACCCTTCAGAGAGGGTATTGGTGTCCGAGAGGGAGAGAGTATCAAAGTACTGTCCGCGTACGCGATACATGCCGTCCCAAAAGACCTCTGCAGCCTGACTGCTCGCAATGGAGAGATAGAGTCCGAGTAAATTCACTTATTTTCCTGAATAAGAAGACTTTTTTTAAAGGTTAGAACTAGCACATATAAGCTATATTTGCAATCTATTCCACAACTTTACATCATAGAGTTAAAATTTTGATAGAGTATCATATACGGGGGGTTTATGCGATTATTATTCAAGAGAATGTGGCGGCGTTGGAAAGCCGGTATACACCGGATCAACGACGGAATTGCGTTTGTTTTAATGACCTTTACCTACTTCTTTGCGGTAATGCCCGTTGCATTGGGCTTCAAGTTTCTGCGCAGAGATCTTTTGGATAGGGGGCTGGAGCACGAAGGAGAGAGCTACTGGCTGGAGAAACAAAACGAGCCACAAGATATCCGACGCGTACAGCGCCTGTATTAGCCGAAAATCACTCTTCCCCACAATACGCGATACGCGCAAGATGTTGGAGCGCGAGCGAATCCGCCATACGAGCAAAGAACCACAAGTGACGTACAATCAGACGCAAATGAGTGACGCAGACCGATAAGGGTAGAAGGTTGAGCCACATCAAAACAAAGCCGATCTTTCGGAATCATCGCGAGGGTACGATAGCAAAAGTGCGTGGAGAATCCGACACAAACAGTACAGAGCACAATCGAGCGACAAAAGGACGAGAGAGGATCTCTCTACCAACTATGTGCGGATCGCGAGCAAGAGTCGATAAAGGCCACAACGTATATATAGATGTATTCAAAGCGGAATGTACAGGTTATCTCATGGTGGCATCTCGAGGAACACAAATATGAAAACACCTGATTTCCCAACCCAAATGGTTACCTTTGTCTACGTTTCGAACCTGCTCGATTCTCATCGTTTTTATTCGGAAGTTCTGAGGCTTCCGTTGGTTTTGGATCAAGGTACCTGTCGCATTTATGGCGTAACGGACTCGGCTTTTATTGGACTATGCACAGAAAAACGCTCCCATGAACGCGAGGGAATCATCCTAACGTTGGTGTCCAACGATTTGGATCATTGGTATACGTGGCTTCTCCATAATGCTGTCTCGGTTACAAAGAAGCCGACTTTTAACGAGACCTACAATATCACACATCTCTTCTGTTTGGATCCCGATGGCTACTGCATTGAGATTCAAACTTTCCACGATCCCCGCTGGCCGAGTCCAAAAGAGCAGATGGCCTATATAGGCGGAAGTAGGGAGCGATAGAGTTTTGCAGGCCTTGTTGGGGTCTGTTGTTTTTCAGGTACTTCTTCAAGCCAGCGGTCTTGAAGCATCCGTTGAAATTTTCGCCTAAAATTTCCAGGGTCGACGGTTTTTCCCGTCAAAAGGGAAAAGACGGTTCGAAGTTCCCGAATGCTAAACAATTCGGGTACCAGTTCGAGAGATATGGCGCTATAATCAACTTTCCCTCGAAGTCTCGTCAAAGCGGTGTTTACGATTTCATCGTGATCGAAAGCCAAGTGGGGTAACGCGGTTGTGGCAAACCATTTCACCGTTGCGCCGGGCTGGTCATCAAAAAGGTGAATCACCAGCTCCGGGCGCAAGAGGGCATAGTGGGCAACGCTGACCACTCGGCCGCGGGGATCTCGATTGGCGCGGCCAAAGGTATAGAGTTGCTCCAAATACACATCTTTGGGGGAAATGCCCGCTTTTTGCTGCAAGACCCGTTTCGCGGTGGAGAGAAGATCTTCTCCCTTTGGG
>JAYYRF010000672.1:0-3237 GCA_036127535.1 Myxococcota bacterium
CCGGATAACCTTAGTGTAGGGGTCTTCTCTCCGTATGAGTTCGCTTAGGTACATGAGATCAACCCACTCGGGACCGATATCATCTTTGAGCAAGACGGCGGCGAGCGAAGCCAAGGAGTCCTTGACATCTGCTTCTCCGCGAAAAGCAAAAAGAGGAGAACCTTCTATGTTCTTACGGGTACTGGTAATTCCATCCTTGACGGAGACCAATTGCCAGTCCTCTTCTGCGAACACAGACTTCAGAAATGTCAAAAGCAATAGTATGTACATATTTTGAATCCTCAACGGAAGATGAAGCGATAACAACCTATTATTCGTTAAGTTTGATGCGAAACCCATCTTTATGAAGATGTTTCACACCGTCTTCACATTCCCGATTCTTCGGATGTGTTTTTTCTTACCTTCCGGGATATCGGGTCGTCATTCCTCCGGTTTGGATTATAGAATCAATGAGGAGTTATGAATTCTGTTGGCTATATCGCACTTTTGCGCAATAATCCTAATTTTCGATGTTTGTATATTGCACGACTCATCTCTCTTTTGGGCGATTGGTTTTCTTTATTGGCGGTTTTAGCATTGTTGCGTTCCATTGGTGCGGGTACGGCTACCGATTTTGGTATTGCACTCATCTTGAAAAGCCTTCCCGTATTAATCGCGACCCCGTGGGCGGGTTATTTTGCTGATCGTTATTCGCGAATCAAAGTGATGGTATGGTCCGATATCTTAAGGGCGGTATTGGTTGCGCTTTTTTTTCTCGTCTTGGTATTTCCCGCTACCACGCTAGTCTACACTCTAATCGTCTTACAAGCCCTGGTGGCTACTTTTTTTGAACCAGCTCGTACCGCCCTTCTTCCGGATATAGTGAGTGATGAGGAATTAACGGCGGCCAATGCACTTGGGGCAACTACATGGTCTGCCATGCTGACCATCGGTGCTGCTTTGGGAGGTGTTTTTACCGAGTTCTTTGGATGGGAGTGGGCATTGGTCATCGATATCGGAACCTATGTTGTTTCCATGGTCTTCTTGCTTTTCATTCAGGCGCCGTCTAGGGTTGGTATCACCGGAAATGTATCGAGTGAGAACTGGATAGCTTTTTCCTACATGCGACGACATATTGAATGTTGGACTTTGGTGCTTGTAAAGGGTGGATGGAACTTGGTCGGTGGTGTGACTTTGATGCTTACGCTGCTTGGAGAAGGTACATTTTCCATGGGCGGCAAGATGATACTTGGTGTTTCGGTGCTGTATGCGGCTCGTGGTTTGGGCACAGGAATCGGTCCGATTTTATCCAGGTACCTGACGCAAAGCAAACCCAAACGCATGGAGTCTTTTATCGGTTATGGCTATCTATGTGGAGCCGTATTTTACATCCCTATGTATTGGGTGGATTCGATTGGGTATGCGATAATTTTAATTATCCTTGCTCATATTGGAGGAGCCACCGTATGGGTCTTCTCAACCATTCGTCTACAACAGACCTTGCCCGAAGACATACGAGGTCGTATTTTCGCGTTTGAATATGCTTTTTGGACGATCATGTTTGTGTTATCGACATATAGCTATTCGTTCTTATCGGATCAATTCCATTTTGATTCTCGACTCCTGCTTTCTGTGATGGGGGGAACGCTATTGATACCATTTGGACTTTGGCAACTTCGTCTTGTATGGTTGAAACGATGAATAATATGCGTTGCTTCGAAGAATCCCTCTAGAATAATCCATAAAATGTCCACGTATTACGAGATTTATCCGTTAGAGAGTATACATGGAAATTTTTTTCGATGGGCACGTACTGAATGGGGACTGAATTTCATTACCCGAAATCGATAACTGGAGAAGAGTTAGACCTCTACCTCGCAAGAGGTTGGTTTCGCATGCAGCAATCCATTTTTACATGTCGCTACCTATTTCAAGGGGGAACCTTGAGCACAGCGGTTTGGCTAAGACTTCCCCTGCACCAATATAGCTTTAGTAAAAGCCTACGTCGTTTGATCAATCGGAACGCCAAAAAATTTGATGTATCCATTTCTCGTTATCAAAACACACCGGAAAAAGAGAGGCTTTATCAACGCTACAAATCGAATTTCCAAGGACGTCTGTCGGACTCTTTATATGAGTCTCTTGGGTTGGATCGTGAAGTCTCCATCTTTCAATCTCTTCAAACAGAAGTCCGCTATGATGGAAAGCTCGTTGCTTTTAGCGTATTCGACACCGGTTCGAGGTCTTTGCAAAGCATCTGCGGAATTTATGAGCCTTCACTCTCCAAGTATTCGTTGGGGCTATACACGATGTTATTGGAAGTGAAGTACGGTGTCGAAAACGGCATGGAATATTTTTATCCAGGCTATATTGCGCCCGGAAGAACCGTGTTTGACTATAAATTACGAACCAGGGGGACGGAGTATTTCGAACCCGCGGATATGAACTGGTATCCCATTGCTCAGCTCGATAGGGAAGATCTTCCTTCTGAAAGCATGATACGAAAACTTAAAAAACTGCAAGAGTATCTAAGCGCGCTACGGATAGACAACCAGCTGTACATTTATCCCCCGTATCAGGTGGTTGCTTCCGATAAAAGAATGGGAAGTTATTTGGCGACCCCGCTTTATGTAGAATGCATTCCCTTTTTTCCCAGCCGAGAGAGCCTTTTTGTGTATTGGGATGTTATCTCAAACAGTTACGTCGCGGGGCGATACATAGCGATCAGAGACTTAGAAGAGCGATTCTTTGTTGAGCCGAGTGCAGACATACGCCAATCATTTACCCTATATCGAATTATTAATGCATATTTTGAAAGCGACTCTTTGGACGAGATCATAGAATATGTTTCAGAATTTTGCTAGTTTTGGAGCCGTCACCGAAAGCGTCGCTCGGTGAATCTCAAAGGAGCATTTCATGTCGATTCCCGTAAAAATAATTGCCACGGGACACTATATTCCAAAAAGAGCGGTGTATTCGGTCGATCTAGACACCAAGTTTGGTTTTGACCTCGGGTACATCGAAAGGAGAAATGGTGTAGTAAAGCGCCATGTTGCAGAGCAAAAAGAAGGTGAAACAACCTCTATGATGGGGGTTTGGGCAACGGAAGCCGCTCTCAACCAGGCAGGCTACACAGCAGATATGTTGGACTTGATCATATTTGCATCTGCTGGTCCTGAGCAAGGTTTGCCGGATACCGCTCCGCTAATTCAAGCCAAGCTCGGTTTGGGTTCTTCGGGTATCGCTTGTTTTTCAGTC
>JAYYRF010000673.1:0-5101 GCA_036127535.1 Myxococcota bacterium
CAGAGGCGTTGGTGGTAGTGGAGATAAAATGAAGTTCAGAGCGCGCTGCTTTTCGGTAGATAAAATTCAAGAATCGCTGAGCGGGGAGATACATTCTTGGCCTCTTTTGGGGCTTACACTTCGAGAACGTCAAAAAAGGGCTCTCCTTTGGGCTGGTGGTGACTTTGCAAACGAGGGTGAGTCCGCTTCTTTGTGGATTCGTGAAGATGTTTTTGTAACCGAGGATGCGATTAAGCTTTTCATTAGCAGTATAAAAGATAAAGAAGGGGTCTTTTATTGGAATCCCATCGGTGAACTCGGAGTGCTGCAAGAACGTTTGATGTTCGGAAAGATCGAGCCGCTTATGGTTTGGTCTTCGAAAGGGATAGATGATGATATATTGGCCAACGCCCAACCTCTAGACGTTTCCCCTTCGTTCCAACCCTTTTCGATGGAGGTTTCGAAGGAGCACTTCGGAGTCGACATTTTGACCTTTCCCATTACCGACGCGATTGTTCTACCGACCCTACATTGGCTACAGTTGTTGTGGGCTAATTTTATCGGGATGGGTCCCTTTCTATGGAGAGAATTGGTTGGGCGGAATCCCGGTTGGGCCGTTTGGCGCCTCACAGTCGCTTTTTTCCGCGTTTGGTCCGTTAAGCCACATGTACTTTTGGGTGGTTTCCGTCGGTACGGCAAAGGATGCAAGATTCACCCCAGCGCAATTGTAGAGGCGAGCTGGCTCGGAAACAATGTTCAAATCGGAGCCAACGCGGTTGTGCGTGGTTGTGTGATCGGAGATGATGTTCGGATTGAAGACTTGGCGATGGTGGAGTACTCGATCTTGGATGTAGGGGTTTGTGTACAAAGACAAGCAATGGTCAAATTCTCATTGTTACGGTATCGAAGTGCCGTCGGTGGTGTGATACAACTCGGTGTGATGGATAGCGCGTCTGCGATCAAGCGTGGTGCGTATCTACTGGATATGAACTTTGGGGAAAAGGGAGCGAAAATTTTGTGGAACGGAGAGCCCAAAGAGCCGCCTCTTGGATATGCAGGTTGCTGTATCGGCGAAAACAGTAAGATTGGCTTGGGGGTTCGGATTGCACCCGGTCGAACCATCCCGCCCAATATTGAAATCGCTGCTTCACCCGATCAGTTCTTACTGCGCATACCCGAAGGCCTGGAAGGATTGGTACATGTAGATAAGGGGAGTTTGCGGCAGAATGATTGAATTTTGGGAAAGCACATATATTTCAGATGTTCTTTTGAGTGCATATGTGATTACCTTGGGGCTCGCTTGGCTGCTGATGATCTTCAATATCGAGAACTGGGGCAAGGCTTGGAGGGTATCAAGGCCGCCAAGGATCCCTGAAAAGGGAGAATTTCTTTCTATATGTGTACCGGCGCGCAATGAAGCCGAGAATATTGGAGCGTGTGTTCGGCATGCTTTACAGAGTCGTTGGCCGAATCTAGAAGTCCTGGTCGTAGATGACCGCTCAACGGATGACACGGGAGCGATCGCACTGGAAGCGGCTGCCGGAGACAATCGTTTTCGATTGATCAAAGGGGAAGAACCACAGGTCGGTTGGGCTGGTAAGCCTTGGACATGCGCACGGGCTGCGAAAGAAGCGAAGGGAGCATGGTTGCTGTTTATCGATGCAGATGTCTGTGTAGACAAAGATGCCGCAGCGGCTGCGGTTTTGCTGGCCCAAGAACGAGAATTAGATTTGCTGAGTTTTTTTGGTCGCTGGACACTCGTCTCTTTTTGGGAAAAGACGATCATACCGGCTGTCGGTTGGCTGATTCGTGGGGTTGTCGATTTTGACAAAGCAAACAACCAGGCATTGCCGGATGCTTTTGCCAATGGTCAATTTATTTTAATGCGCCGCAGTGCCTATGCGTCGATCGATGGACACGGAGCCGTTCGCGATCAAGTTCTCGAAGATGTACGACTGGCTCAAGCCGTGAAAAGAGCAGGGTTTCGTGTAGAGATCCGTCCCGCAGGATGGAGTTTTGACGTACGATTGTATCGCTCTTTGCAAGAAATTGTGCAAGGGTACGCTAAGAATCTGTATGAAGGAATGAATCGAAATCCCATGATGGGCTTTTCTGCGATTTTGTTCATACTTTTTGGCTCGCTGTTTCCTTTTTTCGCCTTAATATTCGCAATTTTAATGAAGGTTACTTTGGGATGGAATTTGTTTTCTTGGTCAATATTAGCCGGATTTCTTTTGATTTCCATCGCGCAATTGGTTTTCCGTTGGCGCATCGAACGGTTTGATGAACGCGCTGGAAACATGTCTTGGAGCCATCCTCTTGCGAACGTAATGCTGATTTATATTCTCCTGCGATCGACACTTGGTATTCAAGTGCAGTGGACAGGGAGAGTCTTCATCGACGGTAGAGCAAAGACAAAATAAAAAAGAGGGTGTCAAACACCCTCTTTTTACAACAAAACAACATAAGGAGAGCGGGAAACGAGACTCGAACTCGCGACCTTCTGGATGGCAACCAGATGCTCTACCAACTGAGCTACTCCCGCGGCGTCTTTAAATATATCTACAAAGCCAAAGGTAGTCAATAATTAATTTAAGTCTGGGCAACACGCTCTTGGTTTTGATTGAGCTTTCGATTCATGTTCCGAATTAAGGTAGGACCACGATAGATTAAAGCCGTATATAATTGTACGGCTGCGCAGCCCATGTCGAGCAAGAGCTGCGCTTTGTCGGCGGAGTCAACGCCACCCACACCGATCACAGGTACCCGTTGTGCAACATGATTCAAAACGATTTGTATTTGTTGTTGGGCAAGAGACCAAAGCGGTGCACCGCTCAACCCTCCTGATTCTTGGAGGCGGTCCGTGTTTTGAGGACGTGTGTTTGTTGTATTGGTGGCTATAATACCACTACAGCCCATGTCAATGGTTGCATCGATGGCCTCACACAGATCAGCAGCGTGCATGTCCGGAGCAAACTTAACAAAAACGGGTTTACCCTTGGCCTCGCGCATGACGGGCTCTAAGATCAGTTTGAGTTTATCGGCCGATTGCAGTGTTCTGAGGCCGGGTGTGTTGGGTGAACTGACATTTACGGTGAAGTAGTCGACAAAGGGTTGGAGGCGTTCGGTGCTCACTTTATAGTCCCACGGCGCCTCCTCTAGAGGGGTGATTTTTGACTTACCGATATTGGCGCCAACGGGAATCGTCGGCCAACGATTGGATTCGTGTAGGTTCCGAAGCGTTTGCGCAAGGTGTTCGCTTCCATGATTGTTGAAGCCCATTCGGTTGATGAGTGCTTTTTCTTGGGGCAGGCGAAAGAGGCGCGGTTGAGGGTTTCCTTTTTGCGGGTGCGCTGTTACAGTGCCTACTTCAATAAAACCAAAGCCGAGGTTTGGCCATACAGAGATCGCTTCCCCATCTTTGTCCAGTCCGGCAGCCAGTCCGATGGGACTGGCTATGGGCAAACCCGCCATGGTTCTTTTCAATTGTGGATAGACGGGTGCTTTCCCCAGAACAGTAGCGGAAAGTCTTGGGAAGCGAGATAGTTGACCAAGAGTGAGCCGATGCGCTTTTTCTGCATCGAGTCGAAAGAGGACGGGGCGAAGGATTGACCACATAAAATTTCCACCATTTAGTAAGACAGTTTAATGTTGATGCCGTAGTTATGACTCAGATCTTGTCCTGTAATTTGTGCCAGTTCACATTGGACGGAGATCTTTTTATCCAGCAAAGGAGCGATGGTTTGTGCGACTTGTCTGCTGAGGAATCCCAGTTGTTGCTGGTCTCCGTAGTACACTTGAACCGCATTCGCATCGTGCGGATTGTTGGGTTCTCGTCGCAAATGGAGTTGTACCGCGCCCAATAATCGAAGTTGGTCTTCTAGATCTTCAATGAGTTCTTGGCGACGGCTTCCATCTGTATTTTGGAAGGTGACTCCAACAATTTTTGAAAAAAACTCAGGCATTTCGTATCTCGCAAAGATGAGCGATTTCGTGCAAGAAACCATCTCTGAAGGTAAAAGAAGAATCGGGTGAGGCGCGATGGTTGCTCAATATAACTTCGCGCTTGGCGCGGGTAAGACCGACGTAGAGAAGTCGTCTTTCCTCTTCTATCGCATTTTTGTCCGTTCCAACAAGTCCAATATGCGGAAATATATTGTTTTGGTTCCCGAGAATACAGACATATTGGAATTCCAACCCCTTTGATTGGTGCAAGGTGAGAACCGATACATATGGAGAGAAGTCCTCCCTTGTCGTTTCCAGTACGTGTAGCTCCTCTAAAAGTCCATCAGCACTCTTGCAATGTTTGGCGAGTTCTCGTATCAGTCTTTGGAGCGCGACAAGCGTTGTTGATACCGGGTTGTCTTGTCCTTCTGTTGGAAGGGACAGATCGCGGAAGAGTCCGGTAAGATTATCCATCAAGGGCAGAGTACTTTTTCGTGCCTTTTCGGTTGCCTTCAAAAAAGATGACAGTTTGGGGTATGGTACCGAAGAGTCATGAGTGAGATGCTCAAGGGCTTTCAGAAGGTCTGTTTCTTGCTGGGTAATCTGTCGATAGAATGATTTTCGAAGTCTTCGCTCACCGATATTAATCGCTTGCGATAGCCTTTGTTTACGAAAAACAAAATACAAGAGGGCAATGATTTGATGCCCTTCAGGTGAATGGAGGGGATTGTCTCCTGCCACGGTGATGCCGAGAGTGTGAAGCCGTGCACGAATTGCTTGAACCGTGTCTAAATTTCTGCACAAAACAGCCATTTCGTTGGGGGGAATCTTTTGGTCTAGCCATTCCTTTACCCGTGCTGTGCAGGCGTTTAATTCTTCCTCCTCGGTGGTAAATCGTTCGATCGTGACGTGCCCACCGGGAATTTCAGAGTAAAGATTTTTGATGCTACGATCTGTATTCTTTTGAATCAGGTGATTGGCAACAGAGACAATTTTTTGTGGGCATCTAAAATTTTGGGAGAGCGCTTTGGATTGAACGTTGGGAAAATGAAGCGTGAAATCGGACAGAAGGTTTGCATCTCCTCCTCTCCATCCAAAAATAGCCTGATCGGTATCTCCTACGACCGTCAATATGGTCTCCGCCCCACATAAAGCCTTAAGAAATTCGAATTGTAAG
>JAYYRF010000674.1:0-4681 GCA_036127535.1 Myxococcota bacterium
GACTGGAAATTGCGGAGCAGAAACAACAACGAGATCTCGAAAAAGCGTCTCTACAAGAGCAGAGCCTCGAAAATCAACATTTGAAAATAAAAGTAGACGAAGCAAAGGCTTCTTTGCAACGAGATATCGATGTCTTTCAGCAGAATATCTCGGTTCAAATCGATATTCTCAAAGCCCATCTCGATACGGAACTCAGCGTCTACCGAAAAGAAGCCAGCCAAAGCGCCGCCCTCTTGGGAAAAACTCTTCCCCAGGGTATGACAAAGGAAGTAGACAAGATTCGCAACCAACAGCGCATCGAAGCCGACATGCTCAAACTAGAGCATCTCGACGGTTACCTAGATCTACACACAGACAAAAAATAGCCCCCTACACGCAACAGCGTGAATAGGCCTGTCACCAACCCAACGTACGTTGCATCATTCCAATGCGCAGACCCGACACAATCACAAACGGGGTTTGCCAGCGCTCGAATCACCAAATGTTTTGAATCAAAACCCAGAAGAATTCCGGTCTGTTTTTGACCTATACACCAACAAAAAGTCGCGTTATAGTTAATGAAAAGAAGGAGAAAGCATGTCCAAAAGTAAGATCGATGCTCTAGTAAGAGACTTAAAAAAATACAATACCGCGTACCGAAAAGGAGAGCCGTTGATCAGCGACAGAAAATACGACGAGCTCATCGATACGTTAGAGGAACTCGATCCGGACAACACCTTCCTCACAGAACTCGAACTGGAGTCCATCGATAAGAATAAAGAGGTCGTACGTACCTTTCACATGCGTTCCATCAAAAAAGGTAAGGAAACACAACATCTATCTAATTTTGTGAAAAACGTTGAAAAAGCCGCCAAAGAACTGGGTGTAAAAACCAAGTACCGAGTCACACCCAAGCTCGACGGTATCGCGGGATACGATGATGGCATCCTATCTACAAGAGGAGACGGCCTGAAAGGTAACAATATTACACATCTCTTCGATTTGGGCGTCAAAGCAATTGGAGGCCGCAAACAGGGTGTTGGAGAGGTAATCGTCCTCTCATCATACTTCAATGCGCATCTCTCTCCATTTTTCTCGAACGGACGCGCCATGATTTCCGGTCTTGCAGGCTCGGACACCGTTCATCCAGAAGTAAAAAAAGCACTCGAAGCGGGAAAAATACACTTCATGCCTTTTTCAGAACTCGCTAAAAAGTCCCAATGGGAAGGTTCCAAAGAGGATCTGATAGCGAATATTCATACCATCTCAGAAAAACTGTCTAAAAAAGTCGATTACGATTTGGATGGAATGGTCGTGGAGGTAACCAACACCAAACTCCACAAAAAGATGGGTTCAACAAGCAAATACAATCGTTGGCAGCTTGCATGGAAAGGACAAAAAACAGATACCAAAATCGTATCGGTCAAAGACGTCGTATGGCAAGTTGGTAAATCGGGTAAGGTCACACCCGTAATTCAAATCAACCCGACCAAACTGTCCGGAGCGATGATTAGCAATCTGACGGGTCACAATGCTGAGAATGTAAAAGCCAAAAAATTGGCAAAGGGTGCCAAAATTGAAATCATCCGAAGTGGTCTGGTCATCCCCAAAATCGAGAGTGTCGTCAAGCCAGCCGGCAAAGCTGTCCTGCCCAACAAATGCCCCAGCTGTGGTCAAAAACTTTCTTGGGAAAGTGTGAATCTCATATGCGTTAACAAAAAGTGTCCTGCCCGAATGCAAACCGTTTTGCGACATTGGTTCAAAACCATCGGCAATTGCAACGGTTTCGGACCAGCCACCATCGAAATTTTAACCCAAAACAACATTACAACCCTTAAACAGGTATACGCGCTCAAGGAATCGGACTTAACCAAACTTGGATTTGGTGATAAAACCGCCAGTAACCTTGTGAAAGCGCTCAAAGAAAGTCGTGCAGACGAGGTAAATGCCGAGATTTTCCTCGCATCTTTTGGTATAAAAGATCTTGGACCGGGCGATTCAACCAAGATTCTAGAACACTACAAACTCAAAGAACTCAAAACGATCTCGGCAGAAAAAATCGAAAAAATCAGTGGTTTCGCAGAAACCAGTGCTGCATCCATATCTTCTGGTATTCAGGCAAACTGGGACAATATCGAATATATGATGACTCTGTATACCAATATCCAAGAGGGAAAGCCGGAAATCGTAGATGTCGAATCTCCCATTTCCGGCAAAAACATTTTGTTCACCGGAACCATGAAACAAGGTACGCGCAAAGACATGCAAGAGCAAGCGAAAGGTCTCGGAGCGATCGTATCGGACCGTCTCACCAAAAAGGTACAGATCCTGGTATATGGAGAAGACCCCAGTCAGTCAAAGATAGACAAAGCCGAGAAATACAAAATCAATGTTCTTACCGAGGCGGAGTATCTCGCAAAACTACAAGGATAGTCCGAATCGGGCGCTTCAAAAGCTCGGTTGTGGTTTGACTTCTTCTTCTTCTTCAAACTCTGGGTCTGCTGTCGGTGGATTGACGGCATAAAAGACCACGCCAAAAAGTGTTAGAGAAGAGGTAATGGCCATAATGATCTCGGGGTGCATTTGAAGCGGAACCAAAGTGTAGCATGTCAACACGCACGCAAACAGAATCAAGTTTAGAGGCATGCTTTTGGTCGCTTGGATTTTGGGAAAGCGAATATTGCTGATCATTGCAAAGGAGCAGATCAGCAAGACAAATGGTATGGGAGCCATCCACTCTTCGGAGAGTCCCAATTCTCCCCATGTAAGGTACCAAGTCGCCAGCAATCCACCCATGACTGTCGTGGGTATACCGTAAAACATTTTATCTTGAAGAGGCAACTTGACCACGTTGAAGCGCGCCAAACGAACCGCCACTGCGACAACATAGACACCGCTGGAAGCCAAAATCCAACCAGGATGCACCAAATCGAGCTCTCGGAGGGAAAACAACAAAAGGAATGCTGTCGCAACACCAAAGGTAACAAAATCAGCAAAGGAATCTAACTCTGCTCCAAATTTTGAACTTGCGTTCAGAAGCCGCGCGCTGGTACCATCGAGCTTGTCGAGCAGAACCCCCCATAAAATCATCCAAGCCGCCAAATCATAATGACCTTGGGTAGAATAATAAGTTGAAATGAGACCGAGCAGCATTGAAAAGGCTGTAAGGCTATTGGGTACGAGATATTTTAGTTTATTCATTGGAAATCCATTATCTCAACGGGAGATGCCAAACATAGCGTTGGCCTACAATCGTTTTTTAGGAGCATGCGGTATATTTTGCTTACTACAGCACTATAAACTAATACACAAACAATGAACTTGCCAGTAGATTATTAAAAAGTAAGAAAAGTATGGCATTTCACGCAATGTTTGGTTAACTTCCTTGCTTCTCTTTTTTGATGCGCCCATGAATCAGAATCTCGAACGTCTTCGTTTCCTTTGTTCCCAAGCCGAAAGCGTACTTCTCACGGGGCCGCTGTATCCCGATGGCGACAGCCTTGCGTCGTGTCTTGCTCTACAATGCGCAATTCAGGCGATCTCGTCGGCACGCGTCTGCTTATCGGGCGAATTGTCTTTTCGATACCGCTGGCTGCCTTTCTCCGAAAATATATCCGCTCCCTCCTCCATACCAGACAGACAGTTCGATATTGCCATCATACTTGACGGGGATCGAACCCGATTGGATCCCTACTTAACGAAGCTCTACGACCAAGCACGCCACCAAGTAATCATTGATCACCATGTTTCAACAACCAATCAAGACTATGATCTGTTCATCGTTGATGCAAAAGCAGCCAGTACAACGGAAATTATCTTTCGGCTCCTACAACATTGGAACATTGCGTTAACACCGTCGATCGCCACTCTAATTTATGTCGGAATTGTTTTTGATACCGCTGGGTTTCGTTATTCCAATACTCTTCCACAAACCCATATTATCGCATCCGAACTCCTTAAGACCGGTATTGACCACGGTTTTATCAACGCAAAGATCTTAATGGAACGACAAAAAAGTGGGATCCAACTCTTGGGATATGTTTTGCAAAATACGCAATACATGCATCGATCGCAAATTGCCTTATGCTTCATTCCGCTTTCGTATATCGAAACTTGTGGTGCATCAAGCGGGGACTACGAAGGGATTGTCGAGACCCTTCTTTTCATTGAAAATATCAAAATATCCTGTCTGTGTATCGAAAAAGACCCTCAGAAGATTAAAGTTTCTTTACGCTCTCGTTGTGATATAGATGTATCCAAAGTCGCCTCCAAACTCTCCCCGTCCGGAGGTGGTCATCACAAAGCCGCAGGAGTACTTTTGAAGACTGACTTATCAAGCCTTCAAAATGACCTTCCCGGCTTTCTCATCGAACAGCTCCAAGCGGTTTATGAAGATTAGTTTCACGCTCGATGAACAACGGCTATCGTTGGATATCTCTCCGGAAGAAAGCGCTTTTTCCGTTCTTCGAAAAACCGAGACCGGCAGTAAAATTCGCTGGAGATGCTCGCCCGGTTCTTGTGTGGGATTATGCACAATATTACTGAATGAACAGCCTGTAACCGCATGTTCCGTGCCTGCGACACAACTCGACAACAGCGTCGCACGCACGCTATCTTCTATACCTTTGGAACGACTTGGGCACTATATCGCTGCTTTATCTGCCAGCGGAAGCAATACGTGCGGGTATTGTTCCCCCAATCT
>JAYYRF010000675.1:0-3947 GCA_036127535.1 Myxococcota bacterium
GTGAAAGGGGATCAAAACGCCATCTTGGGTCAGTCGCAGATCGGTTTCCAAAACATCGCTACCCGCTTTTGCAGCGTCCAGAAAGCTCTCTAAAGAGTTCTCTGGATATCGGCCGGTGTTCGCTCTGTGCGCATAAACAACCGGACATCTCTCTTTTTCTTTGGCAAAAAAGGGAAATGCTTGATGGCCGGACTGCGGTTTTGAGAGTCGGCTTTGAACACTCCACGTCCATTTTCCGACCACCGCAAGGAGAATGAGCAGCATCACAAACATTGCTGCGCGCCACGGGTGCTGCCTTAGATACAATAGATTCGGGATGGCTTTTCCTTTTAAATAGAATGGTGGTGGGTGTGAGAGGTGGTTTTCCAAGGTGTCTGTCGGTATGCAATCGAAGTTCTCTTGAAATTTGATGGGAAGAGACGATTGCCTTGGGAGCAGCATCTTCGACTCAAAGGAAGCGATGGAGGTGAAGTGGGATTCCTTTTTTGTGATTCTATCAGATATGATGCCCGATGTACTATTTTTCTACCTTCGCGTCGTTTTGACTCCGTTTCTCTTATGGATCGAATTACGACACTTGATGTCCATTGAGGTGGCTAGAGCCGTTTGGAAACGCTCTTCAATCAAAGCCGTCTTCATGAACGATGTGTACGCCCCGTTTTGCTGAGGGACTACCTGCTTGGTGTCCATCCCATTCGCCAATCTTTTATGCTTTCTCGAACCACATCCGCCATAAGAACATGTCCGTCTGCTGTTGGATGGATGCCATCCGCCTGGTTGAATTCCGCTTTTCCAGCGATATCTTTAATCAAAAATGGAAGGAGCGGAATTTTTTGTTCCTCGGCCGTTCGAGCAAAGATGGCATGAAAACCATCGGTATACTCTTTTCCAAAGTTGGATGGAATGTACATATCCATCAAAAAGACGGGAACATTTTTGTCTTGTGCCTTGTCAATGATGCCGTTTAAGTTCTTTTCAATCTCTTCCAAGGGAACACCACGCATGCCGTCGTTGGCACCCAATTCTACAATCAGAAGATCTGGTTTCTGCTTCAGGAGCCAATCGACTCTGCGAAGCCCGCCGGCGGTTGTATCTCCGCTTTGACCGGCATTTAGGATTTCTGTAGGATACCCCAGTTCGCCCAGTTGCTGTGCGACGAGTGCGGGATAGGCTTGGTTCACATCCAATCCGAGACCGGCTGTCAAGCTGTCTCCCAAAATAATGATGCGGGGTTTTTTTGCGGTCTCCGCCTTTGGATCGACAGAAGCGTTTGATGTTTTGGAAACTTTTTCAACAACAATGTCGCTTGACGTTTGGTCACTCGTGCTTTGTACGCTACAAGAGAGGCATAGTAAAAATGTCCACATGTTCACTTCCTGAGAGATGGTATGTCTAATCTTGTAACCGTGAAAGGGCTGAGTCGCTCCTTTCCTTCCGGCGAAACCACAATTCAAGCGGTTCAAAAAGTTCAATTCAATGTTGCCCAAGGAGAATTTGTTGCCATTGTTGGAGCCTCCGGATCTGGAAAGTCAACGCTCTTGTCTCTCTTGGCCGGATTGGATGTGCCCAATGACGGAGGGGTATGGTTACTCGAGCAGGCGATTCACGAGATGAACGAAGAAGAACGCGCGCGTTTCCGGCGAAAGCATCTCGGTTTTATCTTTCAATCCTTTCAGCTCTTTGCCGAATATACGGCCCTGGAAAATGTTCTTTTTCCCTTAGAGTTACAAGGCGAACTGTCCTACGAAGCCGCGACTCAAAAGGCAACAGCAATTCTAACACGACTCGGGCTAGGGAGTCGATTGGATCACAAACCGGCCAAACTGTCCGGTGGTGAGCAGCAGCGCGTTGCGATTGCGCGTGCCTTTGTGGCAGAGCCCCCCATTCTGTTTGCCGACGAGCCTACCGGCAATTTAGACCAGGATACGGGACGCGTTGTGGAGGAGGTTTTATTCGAACTGCAACGAGAAACCAAGACCACCGTAATCCTTGTTACCCACGATTTGGAATTGGCCGAGAAGGCCGACCGGGTCTTGGTGATGAGTGGTGGTCGGTTGAGTGAACGCTTATGAACGGGCAATTCAGACGCCGGATCCAAAGAGAATTTCGCTCCTTGGGGGGACGACTTTGGGTGGTTATCCTCGCCATTGCAATTGGTGTGGGGGCCGTCAATGGGGTACACAGCTTGGCAGACTCCATACGAGCCGCCATTCAAGACCAATCCAGACCCTTGATGGCGGCAGACTTCGTTACGCAATCCGTACACCCGTTTCCAAAGGACTACCAAGATCTCGCGTTGGAATATGAAACCTCTCAAACCCGCGAAATGTTTTCGATGGTATCCAGCGGAACGTATGATTCGGTGCTCGCCGAAATCAAGGGGGTTAGCGGTACCTATCCACTCTATGGAGAAGTGGAGCTCGCCTCTGGCAAGTCCCTTTTACAGCAACTCGCATCAGAAAAGGTCGTCGTTCAGCGAAGCCTTTTAAAGCGATTGAAGCTCGGTGTTGGCGATACGCTGTTGGTAAACGGAGAAAGGTATACGATTGCCGATGTGGTTCTTTCGGAGTCTGACCGCGTAAATGTGGGTATGGCTGCCGGACCACGGGTTTTTCTGTCCATGGACGGTCTCGAGCGCTCCAAGCTCGATCAATTCGGTTCTCGTATCACACGGCGCATCCAGTGGAAGGTAAAGGACGAGGGTAAAGCTACGCTCCAAAGGGCTCTAAACAAGCTGGAAGAGACCCATTCCTTTGTGAGCACACAGTCAGCCAACCGATCCAACCCATCCACTGCCAGAAGCATCAACAACAGCGAGCGATTTCTCGGTGTTGTGGCACTGATGTCGCTTCTTATTGGAACTATTGGCGTGGTACAATCCTTGTCCAACTGGTTGGCCAGCCGTCGAAAAGAGATGGCCATCTTTCGCTGTTTGGGGATGTCTCGCAGAGAAATACTCCAGATGTATGTGACGGTGGTTTTGGTACTGGGGGCTGGTGGATCCCTTCTGGGGATTGCCTTTTCCTATGTGGGTATGCTGGCGCTTTTGGAGATTGTTCAGCCCTATCTACCCATTGAAATTTCACTCCAGCCATCGCTTTGGAATTGGTTGAGCGCGCTGATGCTCGGAGTCGGAGTCTCGCTTCTATCTACGTTGCCTTCGATTGTGTCTACTACGCAAATTCTGGCCAGCGTGGCTCTTCAGGATGGAACCGGTGAGCAGCGTAGACGATCGTGGTACTGGTATGGCCTCTACGGTTTGGTGCTGTTTGCGACGCTCTACTCACAGCTGTACAATCCGCTGTGGGCCGCCGCCGGGGTTGCCACACTCATCGTGATTGTGGGTGCGGTGTATGCACTCGTAATGGGAATTCAGCATGTACTTCGCGCCCGACGCGTGAACAATTGGACGCTTCGACACGCCATTCGTAATTTTGCTTCCACGGCCTTTGGGCTGCGCACGGCGATTGTTGCACTCACGCTGGGTGTCATGGTCATCACCTCGATTGGGCTGATGCAGCATTCGCTCACCAATCAGATTCGAGACGTCTCTCTTACTTCTGCACCAACGAATTTTTTTGTCGATATACAGCCAGAGCAATGGACAGAGACCAAGCAGCTACTGGAAAAAAACAACGTCTCTCACCTTCAGTCTGCCCCGGTTGTGATGGGACGTATCGCGAGCATCAAAGGCGTTCCCGTATCGGAGATCGTTGCGGACAAGCCTGACACGCAGCGGTGGGCATATACCCGTGAGCAGCGCCTTTCCTATGACGTGCCTGTCAATCCAACGACCATTCTTTCGGGTCGTTTTGATGAATCGAGCCCCGATAACGCGTTGTGTTTGGAGACGCGCTATGCCGAAAGATTGGGCGTTGAGGTTGGAGACCCGATAACCTTTGACATTCAAGGGATACCGGTTGATTTTATCGTGACGGCCACGCGCC
>JAYYRF010000676.1:0-2515 GCA_036127535.1 Myxococcota bacterium
TGGTGCGACTTTGACCCTTGATCCGACTCTTATCGGCGTGGGTGACACGCTGACCTGCACGGTCAGCACCGAAGACGGGTACGGCGGAACCCATTCCGAAGATGCGAGTGTGACCATTCTCAACACCGATCCAACGGTGGATTCGGTGGAAATCGATTTGGAAACGCCGGTGGCTTCGGACACGATTACCTGCAGTGCAACCGCAAGTGACATCGACGGCGATAGCCCAACCCTTTCCTTTTCCTGGAGCAATCTCACAAGCGGGGATGTGTATACTTCCACCTCGACCACGGCGGATTCGGCGAGTTTGGATTTGTCGACGACGTCGGTCTCTCCCGACGATGAGGTGGGGTGTGTGGTCACGGCAAGTGATACCGACGGTGGTTCCGCAAGCGATAGCGCCACGGTCGTGGTTGACAATTCGCCGCCCCAATTCGACGTGGAGGCGAGCATTGATATCTCTCCCGATGTGTATGTGAACGACGTCTTGACCTGTTCTGCGAGTGCGAGCGACCGCAACGACGGTGCGGTTACCCCAACCTACGAGTGGTCGGTAAACGGAAATGTGTTTGCGACGGGGGCAAGCTATACCGTAGATGCCACCAATACCGATTACGACGACGAATTGGTGTGCACGGCCACCGCCACCGATGCCGACGGGGAAAGCATTGTTTCAACGGCTTCCGTAAGGGTGGAAAACACCGCTCCCGATGTCAGCAACGTGCAGATAACGAGCAGTTCGGGGTTCTTCTACAACGACGATGTATTGACCTGCAGCGCCGATGTCACCGATGTCGATGACAACATTATCGATACATGGTACAAATGGCTGTTGGGGAGCACGTCGCTGGCGCCGGGCAGCACCTTGGATCTTAGCACCGTAACGGTTCTGCCGGGAGACGAATTGATTTGTCGCGTTGAGACCACCGACAGCGTCTATTTGGGCGATCTCGACAGTGCCACGGTGACGTTGAGCAATCGCGCGCCGGCACTTTCGCCGGTGACCATCGACGACACCGTCCCCTATGCCGACAGCACCATCACCTGCAGCGCCACCGCCACCGATGAGGACGGTGAAACCCTTACCCCCACCTTGGAGTGGACAAACGGAACGACGGTATTGGGAAGCACGGCCTCTTTGACCCTGACGCCATCCGATGCGGCGGTGGGCGATGTCATCACCTGTACGGCTTCGGTGGAGGATGGTTATGGGGGAAGCGATGTGTCTACCGCGACCGCAACCGTGCAAAACACCGAACCGATGGTCAGTGGAACCACCCTCGACTTATCCACGGTCTACAACGACGACACCATCGTTTGCTCCTCTTCGGTCACCGATCTCGACGAAACCTTGGGTCTTTCCTACGAGTAGACGCTAGAAGGAGCGGTTGTGGGCAGTACCGATACACTGGATTTGACCACAACATCCGCGATGCCCGAAGACAGTTTGGTCTGTACGGCGTCCGCCGAAGACAGCGACGGGGGCAGTGCGAGCGAGACCGCGGGCATCTCCATCGCCAATCGTGCCCCCAGTGCACCAAGCATCAGTCTCTCACCAGCGGTCCCCATCGCGGGCGAGGATGATTTGCTCTGCTCGGTGGATGCCGATTCCACCGATGCCGATGGAAACAGCGTCACCTACGACTATGCGTGGTCGGTGAATGGGGTTGTGAACAGCAGCTACAGCACCGATACGGTTTCCGCTTCCGATATCACCGCCGAGGAAGTGTGGGTGTGCACCGTTACCCCCACCGATGGAATCGATACCGGTTCGAGTGCATCGGCTTCCGTGACCATACAAAGCCCCATCGGCATCACCAGCTGTCCTTCAAGCCTGTTGGCAAGCGAAGCGCAGTACACCTTTGTCGGTGAGAATGCCGGTGACTATGCCGGCTATTCGGTATCCAGCGCGGGCGATGTGGACGGCGATGGTTTGGGTGACCTGATTGTGGGTGCATATCTCAACGACGATGCGGGTAGTTACGCCGGTAAGGCCTATTTGATTTTGGGCGCTTCGCTGCGCCACAAGAGCATCAATCTCTCGCAAGCGGATTACTCCTTTGTGGGGGAGGGTGACGGTGATCGCGCCGGCTATTCGGTATCCTCTGCCGGCGATGTGGACGGCGATGGTTTGGATGATCTCATCATTGGCGCGCATCAAAATGCGGATGGTGGCAGTGATGCCGGCAAAGCCTATTTGGTTTTCGGATCCTCCCTTGGCAGTGATTCTACGATAGATTTATCGGGTGCCGATTACTCCTTTGTGGGGGAAAACGATGGTGATTATGCCGGTGTCGTCGTATCCGCTGCCGGAGACGTGGACGGCGATGACAAAGCCGATCTGCTCATCGCCGCAACGCACAACGATGATGGCGGTACACGTGCCGGAAAAGCCTACCTTGTTTTGGGGGCGTCGCTGGGAACGAGCGCTACGATAGATTTATCGGGTGCCGATTATTCTTTTCTGGGGGAAAACGATAACGACAATGCGGGTACGTCCCTATCCTCTGCCGGA
>JAYYRF010000677.1:0-5997 GCA_036127535.1 Myxococcota bacterium
AAAGGAAGAGAGAGGACTCTTCGCAACTCAAAAAACCGTTATGATGTAACTTTATTCCATTTTTTTGAAATTGATCAAAGTAATTTCGCAAAGTTAAAGGAGTAGACGGTCAAACATGTTTTCTATTTCATTTTTTATCAAATTTTAGTGAAAGAAAACCGGTTAATATAAAGGTAAATTTTTTCTTTGGTATAAATACATGCTTTGGTTGTGGTTCTTGGTCGCTTGTTTTAGCTCGCAAAAGCTAATAGATCGGGATGGAGATGGTTATACAGAAGCCGATGGGGATTGTGATGATCGCAGTGCCATACTGAGTCCGGCAGATTTAGACGGAGACGGTTTCAGTACATGCGACGGTGACTGTGATGACACGAGTTACGTTCTGTCTTTGTCCGATTTAGATGGAGATGGTCAAAGTGGCTGTGCTGGAGATTGTGATGATACCGACCCGCTAACATATGTGGGATCTGCGACGGAAGAAAAAGTTGGTTTCTGTACGCGTGATCAAGATCGGGATGGTTTTGCGGATATACAGGCTCCGATCGGTGGAGAGTCCGGCAGTGATTGTGACGACGCGAATGCCTTGGTTTCCCCGCTGGATTTAGACGGGGACGGCCAAAGTGGCTGTGGTGGAGATTGTGATGATACCGACCCATTTTTGCACGTGGGAGCCGCGGAAAAAGAATCCGATGAGCTTTGCATGCGGGACGAGGATGAGGATGGATATGGCGATGCGGGAGAGCATGCTGGTATTCCCGGTTTAGACTGCGACGACAGGAATGCTGAGCTCAACGCATCCGATTTGGACGGGGATGGATTTTCGACCTGCGACGGGGATTGTCACGATTACCGCATAAATGTATTTCCCGGTGCTGCAGAAGCGGAATCCGAAACGCTTTGCATGCGAGATGCGGATGGCGATGGGTACGGAGATGCAGAAGCGATTGACGGGGTGACCCCTGGAACGGATTGCGACGACTCCAATGCATCTATCTCTCCCTATGATGCGGATGGAGATGGATTTACATTGTGCACAGAGCTCATTGATTGTAATCTAAACGATCCGTACAGCTATCCTGGTGCGGCCGGTCTCGAGAGTGACACGCTGTGTATGCGAGATGTAGATGGTGATGGGTATGGAGACTCTGAGCCACCGACCGGTGTAGAACCGGGAACCGACTGCTTCGATACGGATCCGCTAATCACGCCTGCGGATCTCGACGGAGATGGGCAAAGCGGATGCGACGGGGATTGTGATGATACCGATCCGTTCACCTATGTCGGTGTTGCCTTTTCCGACAATCTTTTTGTTTGTATGCGAGACGCCGATGGCGATTCCTATGGCGATGTAAACGCACCGACCGACGGTGTACCCGGAACCGATTGTGATGACGCAGCGGCGTACACGCGACCCTATATTGCTTATCTCGAAGTGAATCCGTCTCGATGTCGGCGAGATTTTGACGCGGATGGTTTTGGCGACATGAACGTGAGTGGTGCGATTCAGCCCGGAACAGACTGCGATGACACCGATCCAAGCTTAGAGTCGGAAGATGCAGACAACGACTCTTATACTACATGTCAAGGGGACTGCGATGACACGTCTGAGCACACCTTTCCCGGCTCTGCGGAGAAGGACTCGTTGACGGCATGCATGCAAGATCTTGACAACGATGGCTACGGAGACGAAAATGCACAAAGTCCCATTGTCTCGGGAACCGACTGCGATGATACCGCATATCTTTTGACTCCTTTTGATCACGATGGCGATGGATATTCACCGTGCACGGGAGATTGTGATGAATACGATTCCGCTTGGAACGGTGCCGATCTCGACGGAGACGGCTACTCGAATTGCGACGGGGATTGCGATGAAAGCGACCCGACACTGGAATCGGGTGATGTAGACGGCGACGGGTTTTCCACTTGCGACGGGGACTGTAACGACAATGATGAATTTACCTACCCCGGGGTTGCATTTCTAAACTCCGATTCTCTTTGCATGACCGACGCAGATGGTGATGGTCAAGGGGCATTGCAGGCCTCGCCCGGTGCAGAGTCGGGGACAGACTGCGATGACAGCGATGCCACTGCGTACTTGGGGGCAGGGTATTTGGAAGATACCTTTGCCTGTATGCGAGATGCCGATGGCGATGGGTATGGAGACGAAAATCCCGCCTCACATCTGACGCCCGGAACCGACTGCGACGATAGCAACGACGCGATTTTTGTGGGATCGGCCTTCCTCGATGATCCGACGGCTTGCATATTGGATGCCGATGGAGATGACTATGGAGATCCGGCCTATGGGGGCAGCGATTGTGATGATTCAAACGCCTACATTTTTCCCGGTGCAGCGGAAGCGGAGTCTGAAACGGATTGTATGCAAGATTCCGACGAAGATGGTTACGGGGAGATGGCACCGAGTTCAGGGGTGGTATCCGGTATGGATTGCGATGATACCGACGCGGTTTTAAATCCTTCGGATGCCGACGGAGACGGCATTAATTCCTGTGACGGCGATTGCAACGACGCTGATCCGTTCACCTTTCCGGGTGCAGCGGAGTATTCTGCGCCCAATGCCTGTATGACCGATGTGGATGGCGACGGATTCGGTTCAACCAATCCGTCTAGCGGTGCCTTGTCGGGTACCGATTGCGACGACACCGATGCGATGACCTACCAAGGTGCTGCACCCAAGGACGATGCCTTCGCCTGTATGCGAGATGCAGATGACGATGGATATGGGGCATATCTACCGGGTTTGGGGATCGCATCGGGAACGGATTGTGATGATTTGGATCCGGTTGCTCGGCCAGAGGATTTGGATTTAGACGGATATACAGGATGCGACGGGGATTGTGACGATACCGATGCGTCGGTTGTACCCGTGGACGTTGATGGAGACGGCTACAACCCGTGTACGGGTGATTGCGACGAGAGTGACCCCACCATCAGCGGAGAAGATGTGGATGGCGATGGCTATACCACTTGTGACGGCGATTGCGACGACAACGATCCATCTCGGGATCCCGCGGATCTCGACGGGGATGGGTACTCAACCTGCGACGGGGATTGTGATGACTCCGATGCTTCGATCGAAGGAGTAGACGTCGATGGAGATGGCTACGCGACATGTGATGGCGATTGCGATGATAGCGATCCCTACACCTATGTTGGAGCCGCCTATCTCGAGAATCCCGCGTTGTGCATGCGCGATCAAGACGGCGATGGATACGGAGACTCTGTGGTCGCTGTGGGGGTTACCGCGGGCAATGATTGCGATGACTCGGACCCTTTTACCCATCCTGGAGCAGCAGAGAATAACTCCTTATCGCTTTGTATGACGGATGTCGACGGAGACGGCCACGGCGAAGCATCCCCCCAAGTCGGGGTCGATGCGGGCAGTGATTGCGATGACTCGGATCCCTATATCTTTCGTGGTGCCGCACCATATGATCAGCCCGGTGCTTGCATGCGCGACGCCGATGGAGATGGTTATGGCGATACGGCTGTACATGCAACCGCCCTGAGCGGGAGCGACTGCGATGATACGGATGGAAATACCTTCCCAGGCGCTGCGGTGTTTGATGATACGGCAGCCTGTATGAAAGACGGCGACAACGACGGATATGGAGATCCCAATCCAGCGAGCGGTATTGTGGCGGGCAGTGACTGCGACGATTCGAATGCAGCGTTGAGCCCCGCTGATAACGACGCGGACTCGGTCAGTACCTGCGACGGGGATTGTAACGACGCCAGTATCCATACGTTCCCAGGAGCAGCGGAGCTATCGTCCACAACCGCTTGTATGACCGACGTCGACGGCGATGGATATGCAGCCTTAGAGCCCGTCGTGGGAGCGGTTGCCGGAACGGATTGTGATGATACCGATATTTATGTATATGCGGGGATTGCCTTTTCTGACTCCATAACCGCTTGCATGCGCGATTTTGACGGGGATGGTTTCGGGGATGATGCACCGGCCAGTGGAATCTCAGCGGGCAGTGACTGCGACGACTCCAATGCATCGTTGGAATCAAGTGATTTGGACGGAGATGGTTTTTCAACCTGCGATGGCGACTGCAATGACCTCAGTCCTACGGAAACCCCCGCGGATAGCGATGGGGATGGGGAAAGCACCTGCGACGGGGATTGTGATGACGCCGACGCGAGTATTTCTTCAGCGGATGTCGATGGAGATGGCTACTCGACCTGCGACGGGGATTGTGATGATTCCGATGCGAGTAAGATGCCGAGCGATGTGGATGGGGATGGTTACTCGACGTGTGATGGGGATTGCGACGATGACGATGCGTCGAGCACTCCTTTCGACGGAGATGGCGATGGTCAAAGTACTTGTGATGGGGATTGCAACGACAACGATGCCTACACCTATGTTGGAGCGGCTCCGAGCAGCTCGCTGTTGGCGTGTATGACGGATGTGGATGGCGACGGACACGGTTCGACCTCTCCTTCTGCGGGTGCGCTGGTCGGTACCGATTGCGATGACTCCGATCCGTTAACCCACCGAGGTGCGGCATTTGTCGAAGGGCCATCTGCCTGTATGACGGATGTAGATGGAGATGGGTACGGAGAGCAGTTGCCCACCAGCGGTGTGTTGCCCGGCAGCGATTGTGACGATACCGATGCCGACACGCACCGCGCGGCGGCTGAGATTGAAGCGCCTTCGCTGTGCATGCGGGACGCCGACAATGATGGATGGGGCGATCCCAATCCAGGGGCTGGAATTGTCGCGGGGAATGACTGCGACGACACGGATCCCCAATTAAATGGAACCGATGCCGACGAGGATACGTATTCGACGTGTGACGGGGATTGCAATGATAGCGCAAGCGGTACCTTTCCCGGAGCGGCGCCAAACAATTCGGCCACGGCATGCATGACGGACGATGACGGAGACGACTACGGAGATATCTTTCCGGAGAACGGAGCAATCGGCGGGACAGATTGTGATGACGATTCGGTTCACTCCTATCCAGGAGCGGCCTTTTTGGAGTCAGCCGCCCTGTGTATGACGGATGTAGACGGTGATGGCTACGGTGATACCAATCCGGCGACATCCGCTCTTTCGGGCGTCGATTGCGATGATACCGATGCGTATGCCTTTCCCGGTTCGGCAGAGTTAGAATCCGTGACGGCTTGTATGCGCGACTTTGACGGTGACGGATACGGGCAACTCAACGCGGCCAGCGGTGTTACGGTGGGAAGCGACTGCGACGATTCGGATTCGGATTTGACGCCCTTGGATGAAGACTCCGACGGGCAAAGCAGTTGTGACGGCGATTGTGCAGACTCGGATCCGACGATCAATGCCTCCGCCGCGGAGATATTGTCGGACAGCATCGATCAAAATTGTGATGGCGTCGACGGCTACGATTTTGACGGAGACGGGTTCGCTTCGATCGGAAGTGGTGGACAAGATTGTGATGACAATGACGTGTATGCATATCCGGGTGCAGCGTTCACGGAAGACGCGACCGCTTGCATGCGCGATATGGATGCGGATGGCTATGGAGATGATGCGGCAACCGGCGGTGTTGTTGTGGGTACGGACTGCGACGATAGCGATGGCACCATCTTTCCGGGCTCGGCAGAAAATGACTCAACCACGTCATGCATGCGCGATTTCGACGGAGATGGTTATGGAGATTCCAATCTGACACTGGGCGTCTCAACCGGCACGGACTGCGACGACTCCGAGGCAACCATATACCCCAGTGCCACGGAGACGGATTGGGATGCGATTGACCAAGATTGCGACGGCTTTGACCAGCATGCCTTTGAAAGTCTTTCGACCGGGTACGACCACGCGTGTGCGATCAATGCTCTCGGAGACGTGCACTGCTGGGGGAGAGACGACGCGGATCAATCCACACCAACCGTATCCAACGTCCAACAGATTACATCGGGGGTACAGCATACCTGTGTGATTGATGACTTTGGTTTGGTTTCGTGTTGGGGAAGCAATTCGAA
>JAYYRF010000678.1:0-3566 GCA_036127535.1 Myxococcota bacterium
CATCCGGTCCCAGCAGAAAGGTTCCGTCTCCTGCTTTGAGCATAATTTCAGATGTTTCCGCATTTGAACCATCAGCATTATATCCGGTGTATACGTCGAGATCCCCATCGTTGTCTACATCCCCAAATGCGACCACTTGTCCTGGACGTCCCGTTGTTAGAGAACGGCTCGTGCGGATCCCGGAGGATTCCGTAACATCTTCAAAGCCCGTCCCTTCGAGATTTCTGAGAAGCCAAGAACTACGGCTCTGACTGCTAAAATCATCTGTGCCACTGTGTTTACGAATGAAGAGATCCACCCAGCCGTCGCCATCGTAGTCAACGGCGTTCATTCGTGTTCCAACGGCATTAATATTCGAAAGTCCCCATTCGTCGGTACGCTCTGCGAAGACGACATCACCATTTTGGTATGACGTATTGGTCAGACAAATCGTTTGTTCGCTGCATGCAAACCAAAAAAACCACATTTCCCACCTCTTTTCTAGAGGATAATCGAAAAGATTTCCAAAGGCAATGGCCGACGGAGGAAACGGGCGTCCTTAGGTATCCTTAGCTGTCAGGCTCAAACGGGTAAATACAAGCTCTGCCTTCGCATGGATCCGCCCAAAAACAATGGCATTTTGACGGTATTTTTCACCCATCCTCTCCGCCTCTTCTCGCGAAAGACCCAAAATACAGAACGATTGTTCGGGTGCCCACTCCTCTGTATGAGGCATGCCCACAGAACGGAAAAATCGCAGGTGTTTCGAAAGGAGTTCTTTTTCGAGCTGTTCATTCATTCGTGCATTTTCAGTCTCCGTCTTCTCTTTTCCCAACGGATTCGAAGCCGTAATCACCGTCCAGGTATGTGAACCGTATTTTTTCACGAGGGCATCGAGACTTGGATGCCGACGATGAATATGTACGCCTATCCCCTCTACACAATACGTTGTTCGGACATAGGCTTCTTCAATCGGAAGATTGGGTTGCCTTTCCACCAAAACCAGGGGCTCGATGGTAGATTGTGGTCTCGCAATCCCATATGCAAATACAGATTTTCCTTCCAATTCAGACCGTATCGCACCCAAGACCGAGATTTTTCCCGTCGGCAGATGGATTAGAGAATCTTCGTATCTCCCCCTCAAGCGAACCGTTTGCCAAAGATGTGTTTGTATATCCTTCTCCGTTCGAATGATTGGATATTCTCTCTTTTGAAAAAATTGGGCATAAGCCTGAATCTTACCGGCGAGTATGGTCGCCAAGTACGGAGAGGCTCCTCCTAAGGCATCCAATATCAATTGAGCCTCCGATACATAGGACTCCATCTTTCGATCGCGATAGAACCAAGAGACCGGAGGAATACCCAAGTTGGTGATTCGGTCTGCTAATTTTACCAATGCAATCTCTTTTGGTTGTTGTAGAATTCGAACCAAAGAGTCTTCCATTTGCTCGCGTTTGGATAATCGCCGTTCACCAATTTTTACTCTCTTGCTCAGCGACTCCACCCCTCGCAACACCTCTGTACCAAACACCGCCTCAACCTCTTGCGGTAGGCAATCGGTATCTTCCAATACATCGTGTAAAATTGCGGCTTGCATTACGAGCTCCACATCGGTTCCGGGGGTTTGTAGCGCGCCTACCATGGCGCGCCCCGAAACCATGGTCAGATGTAAAAGATACGGTACATCAGATGAGGGCATGTACTGCTTTTTATGCTTTTGGGCTGCAAAACTCATCGCACGGTTGTATTTCTCTTCTGACCACATCATTCCTCCAAAAAGCGTGTAAATTGGGTCAAAACATCTGTACCCGGTTCCAAAATATGAAACAAAAAATGAGCCATCTCTCGGACGCGAATCCCTTTGTCAATCGCTTTTTGAACGATGACCGGGACGCGTTCACAAAGCGGGCGTTGTTCCCACGGATAATACAACAAGCTCCGGTTAGACTGACTGACAGCCATCCATTGCAGCAATAGCTTCAAAGCCGGATTACCACCAAACACACCACAGCCCCAGTTACCCGTCGCGACGATACGAGGACCAAAGGGAGCACCAAAGGCAATATATGCCTTGTTTACATCACGAAGAATATCCACCTCTTGATATTGAGAACGCGGATCGCGTCTGCGATAGTCGCACGCGTCCAGAGCAACCAAAAAGCTTTGCAACACCCCCTCTTGCACGGGTGTAGAGTCTTGGTGTACGCCACCATTGGAAAAACTCCATCCATATCCTTGGGGTACCGCAAATTGCTCGGCGCCCACCATGGCGATCGCTTCATTAGGCCGCATGTATCGAGAAAATAAGCGTCCCACATTCAGCTCCGGGCAAATGCTAAATAAGATTTCCTCTTGAACACAACCGTGTGACAAAGATGCACCTCCCAAATATCGATTGGCAAAATCTGCACGCCAAGCGTGTCGGGCACCGTCTATACTGGTCATAGGCGCTTGCATCGTTACAGAGGCCAGCCTCTTATCGGATTGTAGCCATTCTGCTTTCGACAATCCCCCTTCTAACAACGAGAATTGCAGTATGTTTTGTAGAGAATCTCCGTTCTGGATCCGTTCATAACTGCGCGAGAAGTAGTCCCAAAACATGCTCAACTTGGCATATTCAACACTACCCAAACGCGCGTAAAGACGATCCCAATTGATAGAGGGATAATCGTTCCAATGATAAGAGTCCCTTGAAAAAGAACAAAAAAATCCATTGGCGAGGATTCGCAGACACTCTCTTTGGGTGAGAGTAATCTTCTTTGCGATGTGTAAAGGGAAATAGAAGGTATCCAAAGCACAAGCTTCCGCCCATAAAAATGGGACAAGGCGATCAAACTGCTTTCTACGCTCATTCCAAAACGAGAGTATGGATTTGGAATCAACGGGGAAGGAATGAAATTGCAGTCGGCCAATCCAATCTTCGGGCGTTTTCGGACATTGGGTCAAACGACTCGAAAGAGGTCTGCCGTCGTACTCTTCCACGAAAAGCACCGACTCTCCAATATCAAGTCCACCGGACTCCAGGCGCTTGCCTTTGAATAGATATGTCTCCTCTCGAAATACAATTGGAAGGGAAATGTCTGACAAGGTTTCAGGAGTAAAAATTTGAATCGCACTGTCCTTTTTGCGAAGAACCATCAGCGTCTTCGTTTCTTTTTCTTCTGACATGGCTCTACCCCCCAATCCAAGTCTTCTTCTAACCAAATCCAATTATCGTTCCGTTGAACATTCTCTTGCTTAAGAAGCTCCTTAACCAACTGCTCCCACCAGCGTTTTTCACCATCATGAATCCGCTCCCAATTGTCAATTTTAGTCGGGAGTACGATCAGCCCGCCTCGACCTTTGAATCGCTCGATAACGACCTGCGCGCAGTTCCGCTCCACATCAACACAGCAGCGCTTGGGATCGAGAACATACGATTCTCGCCTTTCCAAGGAAGCATAACTGAAAAGACTATTTTCTCGACCATCTCGAAGACGCATACTGTACACCTCTCCCAAAGAGCCGCGAATGATCTTTCGAGCATCGACGGCACCATACAAGGTCAAATCTTTGAATAAGATCGGATTCTCAATGTATTGAGAGCG
>JAYYRF010000679.1:0-2772 GCA_036127535.1 Myxococcota bacterium
ATTGGATCTGTTTGGTTGGTTTTATCAAGAGATCGAAAAAACGCGGGAATTGTTGGTGGAAGAGGGGATCGAATTGGATCATTTAATCGTCTCTTCTACGCACAACCACGAGGCACCCGACACCATGGGTATTTGGGGAAGAACGGCGACGTCAACCGGGTATAGCGAAGAATACGCTCAGCATGTTCGACTGCAAACGGTTGAGGTCATTCGAGCTGCTGTCGCGAATATGGAGACGGTTGGCAGTTTTGCCGTGGGAGCGGCAGATGTGCGCGATTATGCCGAAAATGGCACGTCGAACCTGATTCGCGACTCCAGAGACCCCATCGTTATCGATCCGATGATCCGTGCGGCTATTTTTCGCAATGAAGATGGCGATACCATCGCGACCCTTTCGCACTTCGGTAATCATCCGGAAGCGATGGGATCAGACAATTTAGAAATTACATCGGATTTTCCCTATCGTCTCCGCACCTCTTTGGAGACCGGTGTCGTGTACGATTCATACACGCGCGAAGGATATGGTGGTACATCTATCTTCATCAACGGTTCTGTCGGCGGTCTTATGACTCCTTTGCGGGTGACCGTTGTTGATGGAGAGGGGACGTCCTTTACGGATTATACCTTTGAGCGCAATGCCGCAATGGGAAAGGTGATGGCTGAGATCGCAATGGATGCCATTGACCAAGCGACGCCCGCAGAAGATTTCTCTCTCTCCCTGAGTGCAAATGTCTTTAATCTACCGGTAGAGAACTTTGGTTTTCAGGCCATGTTTCTTACCGGTCTGATCCCCCGAGAACTCTACGACTACGATCCGGATCAAATCCTCGATGAAGACAATCTTCCCTATGTTCGCACAGAAGTGGCTCACCTGAAAGTCGGTCCGCTCTCTTTGATGACGGTACCCGGCGAGATTTTTCCGGAAGTGGTCATCGGTGGCTACGATGGTTCTTATGTTGGCGACCCAAATAAAACGGTCATCAATCCGGACAACCCCAACCCTCCGGATCTGTCCCAAGCTCCACAAGGGCCATATCTCGCGGAAAAAATACCCAGCGAACATCCTTGGATTGTGGGTTTGGGTAACGATGAATTGGGTTATTTCGTACCAAAGTACGATTTTCAACTCGACGATCGATTGCCTTGGTTTGATTCTCCGGAGGGGGATCACTACGAAGAAACACGAGCCTTGGGCGTGGATACCGTTGAATTAATCACGACGGAGATCGATAAAATTTTGGAATGGGAAGAGTCGAACTAGGGCAACGTCATCTGAATGAGCGGAGATGACATCGAGCGCTTATGCTCCGATGACAACGCGGGCTTGTCGAATTCGTTCCGAGCCTTCCGCGTTGAATAGTCCAACGTGATTGATGGTAATGACGCAATTGCGAAATTCGGGTCCACGGTCTCTACGATCGAGTAAGAAGTGCTCTCTGGAATCGAATTCGGATTGAAAAGGGATAATCATATCCAACATGAACCATTGCATTTTGATAAAGCAATCATTGAGGGTGCTAAACAGAAGCTCTTGGAGCCAATTACGGATGCGGGCGGCCTTCATATCTCCGCTGTAAGCGGCATCGTATACCAAGGAGTACAGCAACGATATCTCATCTAGGATAGGGAGTAGTTTTCCTTGAATCCACTCATTGAGTTGCGTTTCATCTTCAGTGGGCAAGTTTAGTATGCGGTTGCGGATTTCATCTGTGGTATCAATTACGGCGATTTCAAATCTTTGCAAAGCGTGCTTGTCCGTGTAGTTATCTTTTTGCTCTTCCCATTCTTCGTTGACTTTAAGAAACACTTCTGCAAGCTCCAAAAAGTGTTCTTCATTTCGAATGAGAGGTACCGATATGGTTTCGTTCGCGAGCATGGGGTCGTCGAGTTCTCGTTTTGCTGCCTCTAGCAGCTCGGATGCCGGCATAATGACAGTCGAAGCACTTTCCTTTTCATATGGATCGACGAAGTCTTTGCGGATTTCATTGAGGATATCCAATGCCTCATCATCTTTTTCATTCTCGATAAGGCTCATGAGATTGGTCATACCTTGTGGACGAGCCGGTTGCGGTGCGACATCGATAATAACCTTTTCTTCTTTTTTGGGTTTGTGAATCCTCTTTGCTTCTAGGTGGTCTTTATAACCATCGCTGTAGTCATATAGTCTGGGAATGTCTTTGCGAGCTTGTGCAGCAATCTCTTGGAGTGGGGCTCGATAGCTGACAAAGGCTTCGGAGTCGTTTCCGCGAAACAAATCCATGGCTTTTAGACCTTCGGTAGTTGATGAATCTTTTTCAATGTTTTCTTCTTTTGTCATGTTTTTATCGGTCATGATCGCCCATTGCGCGTAAGAAAGGTCAAACTCATATTGGAACATATCTTATTTTACAGATTATAGCACCCTAGAAAGCAGACCAAGTTTTTTATTGCTTGTGTCTACGTTTGGCTTGTTCCCACAGCGCCTCTTTTTGAGCCGCATTGAGGTCTCCCAGACGTGTGCGATCTGAGGCGGCGATGCGTTCCATTTCCACAAAACGAGTATGGAATCGCTCGTTAGCTTCTCTAAGCGCCGATTCTGCTGGTGTGGAGAGGTGTCTGCCCAAGCTGCACAGTGCCATCAGAACGTCTCCGAGTTCATGTTGGATTGAAGTAGCGTTGCGGGTTTTGATAGCGTCTTTGAGTTCTATGAGCTCCTCGTCCACCTTGTGCATAACCTCGTCGGCATTGTTCCAATCAAATCCAACGGCGGCGGCTTTTTCTCCTTGTCTGTGA
>JAYYRF010000680.1:0-3101 GCA_036127535.1 Myxococcota bacterium
TGCATTTGTCGAAACCGGTGATTGCTGCCGTAGAAGGGTTTGCCGTTGCGGGTGGTTTGGAACTCGCTCTTTGGTGTGATTTACGCGTCGCTGCCTGTGATGCTGTATTTGGAGTGTATTGCCGAAGATGGGGCGTGCCCCTTATCGATGGTGGAACGGTTCGTCTACCGCGTTTGATCGGAATGTCTCACGCAATGGACTTGATTTTAACGGGACGAAGTGTCAGCGGAGAGGAGGCGCTCCGTATGGGGTTGGTCAATCGACTGGTCGAAAAGGGCAAAGCGCTCGACGGTGCGATGCAACTCGCGGTGCAGCTGCTGAACTTTCCCCAAAGATGTCTTCGTAGCGATCGTTTATCCGCTTATCAGCAGTGGGACTTAGGATTGGAAGACGCCTTAATCAATGAAACCCGATTGGGAATCGAGGTGATTCAATCGGGTGAGACGGTTACCGGCGCCAAGCGTTTTGCTTCCGGTAGGGGGCGTCACGGCGATTTCGACAACACATAAACGAAGGAGGGATCGATTTTGCCAAGGGCATTTTTTGCCCGATTCCGTCCTTGGGATATAGGTAAGCGTCCTCAGGTATGTATATGTTACGGTTCTATTCTTACTGCTTTTCGGCGCTTTTTGTTCTCTTTGCTCTCTTACAGCGGAACGATCCAGACCCAGTCCTTTGGATTTCAATTTACCTGTTGGCGGCTCTGCTTCATCTGTTGTCCGCACAGCGGCGAAATCTGCAGGTGTTCGCCAGGCTTTCTTTATTCCTGTGTGTCGTCGTGGGCATCGCCTTGTGGCCGGACAGCTACAAAGGAATTGGAGAAGAGATGAGAGTCGATGCCCCGGAGATAGAGCTGGCTCGAGAGTCTCTCGGTCTTTTCGTGATCGCCCTTTCATTAATTCCGTTATCGATTGTTCCGAAAAGTCTACGAGAGTCGTCTAAGGAACAATCATAGCCAAGGTTCGTCCTATATAAGATGATCCGCGCTCGGATTGCCGTTCTGCTGTAAATAGCTGCGCGCTTTGTCGGCAGCGCGTTTCCACTCCGCTCGATTGTGAGGAGCCTCTTTCTCTAAAAGAGCGACAACAACGGATGTAATGATGTCGGGATTGATGTGCATGGCTGTATTGACGGTTTCGAATCGGTCTTGCAGCCAGTGCATAAGTACTTCACTGAGAGGGAAGCTCCCATCCGCATTTTGTGTCATTAGAAGTTTGAACAGTTCGTCGAGATCGTTGGATGGATTGGTGTTGGGCGATGGGCGATCGGGAATGGATTCCGGTTTTGTGTAGCCCTTTGTTGGCGGGGAAAACATATTTCGAATTGCCTGGACGGGAGAGGGAATGCGATTGAAAAGGGGGCGGCTTCTCGAAGCACGAGCTTTGGGGCGTCGCATTTGCATAGGCGGGGGGGCGGCCGCTTGCGCTGCCATCGGCATCGGAGGCGGGAGCGAAAAGAATCCGGTTCCCGAGTGCATGGGGGTGGAGGATTGTCCCCAATCCTCGGTAAGTGCAATGGGTATCTTTCTCAAATGAGAACGTTCGGACGTCCGATTCTCATCGCTTCTCGTTTCGACGGCGACATAGCTGGTCAGACGGGTGATCAGGCCATACCGACACCCAAGGTCGATAATCTCTTGCTCCTTCTTCGGTCGCGCCTTTCGCTGGCGACGTTGTTGGCTTCCGCTTCCCGAATGTTCGATTTCTTCGATTTCTCGAATTCGTTCTCGCGCCCAAAGTGCGGGGATAGAAGGATTCTCTTGGGGGCTTCGAAGGTCGAGCGCAAGCGGCCATTCAGACGTTCCGGCTCGCAATGTAAGGGTATGAATACCACCAGCACCACTTTTGGGGAAACGGGCGAATACCGTTAGGGGGTCTCCACCGAAAATGGCCGGAATCACTTTGGGAGACTGCTCAACGGTCAGTTCACCCCAATCTACTTGGATGTTGGTGAGTGCCGGTGTGCTGAGACGCCCAAACATCCGAAGTACTTTGGGCTCGATTCGCTCTTTGGGATGAATGAATTCTGTGGCGCCGCGTGAAGCGCGCGCAATGCCGCGAACCAAATGTTCGCTCACTCCGGAGCCAATGCCGAAGCTAAAGATACGGGTATTTGAAGCATTCTTTTTGCAGTGATGAATGACAGCGTCTTCGTTACTGACTTGCCCATCGGTGAGCAAGATGACTTGCCTTGGTCGTTCGGGGTCGGGGCGCTGATTGGTGATGTGCTCGAGTGGGGAGAGAATTTCCGTGCCACCGAGATTGGCATCGATTCCTTCGATATATCGCTGTGCCTCTTCTAGACTTTTTTGATCATATGCTTTGGACGATGACCACATCGCTTTAAAATTACTGCCAAAGCAGATCAAGTTGAATGTGTCCCCTTCACATAGACCTCGTATGCACAATTGTAAGGCTCTCTTGGCTTCGCGGATGGAATTTCCACCCATGGAGCCAGAGCAATCGAGCAAGAAAATCACCTCACTTCGTACTTCAGGGAGATCGGTGCTCTTTGGGCAAAACGTGACCAGTGCTGTCAAGTTTTCATCACCATCGTGCGAAACGATCGCGGTGGGTTTGTCGCTTTGCTCGCTTTCGATGAGAAGAACAAAATCTTTGTTGAGTGCCGCATCGGACTGGGAGAGTTCGATTTGGGCTCCACCATCCCCATACCGAGTTCGAATGGTGTGACTCGGAGACTCCAAAGCGATGATTCTGTGCATATTTTGAATGTCGACCTTGAGACTTAGGCCATAAGGAACCGTAAGCCAGCGGGGGGAATTGAATTTTTCAGCATCGCTTTCACCCAATTGGGGTGGGCTCTTTGTGGGAGTGTATCGAGGAGATACGGTTGTAGGAATAAAGAATCGAATGGCTTTACCCTCATTCTTAAGCTGGCTTACATAGGTAATTTCGATTTCGACGATTTGCTTTGGATTGAGATTTCCCACAGAGGCCGTAAATATATTGGGGCGTTCTTGATCGAGTAGAAACGCGCCATGTCCCTCAGACATAGCGTCGTCATAGGTCTCAAAGGCCTCCTCCTTCTCTTGTACTTCACCGGTGATGATCTGTGCGTCAATTTTGATTCGAAATCCGATG
>JAYYRF010000681.1:0-3050 GCA_036127535.1 Myxococcota bacterium
AATTCGCACTGGGCATTGACCATTGGTCTTATGAGAACCTACTGGAATGGCTGATTTCATTGAACCTCATCGATCAAGACGAGGAAGAGAGTCCCGAAGATGTAATCGAGGCGCTCATACCTCTACAAGAAAAAATACACAAAGAGAAGAAGGATGCAAAGGTTCGGATCTCAAAGGCAGAAACAAACCCTGCAAACAAAAAGTTCCAGTCCTTCCGCAAAAAATTCTTCAAAGAAAGTTTGTCGTTGCGTTCTCCCAATCTGTCTGTTGGAGCCATTTCTCTCTTTAAATGGATTGATTGCGAATATTTTTGGGCCTTTGCCAAAGGAGAATGCGATCTCATCATTGAAGCCATTGAAGAGTCGATCGAAAATGGTGAAACGCTGACTTCCCTCCAGCAGAACTTCTACGATTTCGTTGTCAATGCACGAAACAATAAAGGGTTCACACTCAGTTCGATTGATCGCGAGGAGGAGCTGACGGAACAATTCATGGACGACTATGAAGAGGAATCGGAAGATTCGTCCTACGAAGACTCCTCTGACGAGTCATCCGAAGACTCTTCGGAAGATTCTTCCGAAGAAGCCGAAGAAAACGAGGATAATTAATTTTTTGCGATATCTAATAGGGAGTCATCACGAAAGAAGACTCCCTCCCTTTTTTGCGCAATAAAATTATGACGGCTCCTCCCGCATTGGAACCCATCGCTTGGTATCGCCCCAGCCCATTTGGTAAAATCATCAAACACAGTATTTACTGTGGAGTTTGTATGATGATTGGCGTCATCACCGTCGGGTTTGGTTTGGATTTGAGCGGTCGTGTGCAATCCTCTTGGCAACCCATACTTTTCCTGATTGGCATCGCTACGATTATCACATCCATAACACTCGCTTTTTGGGGCTACTTCAAGATCTTATCCAATGATACGACAACCCTCATCTTGGAGAAGAAAGGGGTTCGTATGCAAAAAGAAAAAAGCGATAATTTTATCCCATGGGTTAAAATTGAGTCCATCGAAAGCAAAGATCGTATTATACGTCTTAAAACCGAAAACGAATGCTTTGAAATACATGATACTTTTTTGGGAATCAGCAATCAAAATCTCGCCGACGAAATACGCGAAATGCAACGAAAGGTACTGCTCGGGGTAATCTAAGAATGAAAGAAATAATTAGAGACTTCATCCAGCACGGAGGAGATTTCAACAGCACCGCACTGAAGCTATTTCGATGGCAAGTGGCACGAAATCCGGAATATGGTCGGATTTGTGGAAACATTCGACCAACAGATTGGCGGGAAATCCCAACCGTACCGTGCTCTCTCTTTCGGGATCTCCACCTGTGCTGCTTCCCTCCGTTCGCCGCCAAAACCATATTCAGAACCAGTGGAACGACCGGCAAACGGGGTATTCACCGACTACAAGATACCGAACTGTACGACCTCGGTTCCGTACTCCATATGAAACGATGCATCGGAGGTGTTCCCGAGAAATCAATATCCTTTGTATCCACCGGCAGTGACTCTTCACTCGGACATATGTGCCGGCTTTTCTCTCCCAAACATAAACATTTCTTCGTAGCCGGCTTGGGACTGTTAAAAGAGGAGGGATTACGGGCTCTCAAGGAGAATCAGTCGCCTATCTTTGTGCCGGGTACCGCCTTTGCCTTCGCGGAACTGTTGCACGATCAGACCGACCCCATTCATTTTCCAGAGGGCTCTGTCGTTATGATCACGGGAGGCTTCAAGGGTCGAAAACATGCCCTCGAGTCCACCGCTCTGCACGAGAAGATACAGACCATCTTTGCCGGTGCAACCATCGTTTCTGAATATGGTATGACAGAACTGAGTTCTCAGTTATGGTCGAAAGAGAACCATGGCATTTTCACCCCACCACCGTGGATGCGTGTTGTAGCCGTCGATCCTGGTTCAGGATTGCCAACCGATGATGTGGGACAACTCCGCTTTTATGACCTCGCCAATCATCAAACCGTCATGGGAGTAGAGACTCGAGACAAGGGTAAGGTATATCCAAATGGTACCGTTAAACTCCTAGGTCGTCTTCCCAAAGCGAAACCCCGTGGGTGTTCTCTCACAGTGGAAGAGTATATGGAATCCCCCAAGCATCATCCTCGACCGTCCATTTACACCGGCACAACTCCTCTCTCGACAACAGAGATTCAACGTCTTCTCGACACTCTCCATGGTTTATCCGCACAGCAACTGTCTGCGTATGCGCAAGGAATATCGGATGAAAACGCTCTCTGGGGACTCAAGGCATCATTGGGGGCGCTGAGCGTTGAGGGAGTTCAACGCATTCTGTCAAAGCAAAGGTGCTTCCCAAAACACATTTCCATCGTCGTATCATACGGTGTATTCTCTTCGCAGTTGGAATGGGTGTTCTTAGCGCTCAGTACAGGGGCAAAGGTCACCATTAAAGCCCCGAGCCTCGACCCACACTTTTCAGAATTCCTTTGTCAAAAACTGCAGGACGCTGGTTTTCCAATTGAATGTATCGTGGAAAGAGAACTGCCTCCGTCTGAATTAATTTATGTATTTGGAAGCAACGAAACCGTTGAGAAGATACACCAAGAATATCCCGAAAGCACCATTAAAGGATACGGCCACAAGTTCTCCATTATCCTCTGCCTCGGTTCACCCGAAGAGGCGGCGGCTATCGCAAAGGATTTAATCGCCTACGACAGTCGAGGTTGTATGGCTCCAGCAGCCATCTTTACCCTTTCTGATCCCATACCCCTAAAAGACGCTCTTCATCAAACCTTGTTGGAATTCGAACAAACCCGCCCCATCGGAGAAATCGACCCCTTGATGAAACCCGAATGGAGATACCAAACCAGCCTCGCTTTGGCCACCGGCCAAATCTTTACGGCGCCAAGCCACCAAATCCGTGTCCTACCGGCTCACTTTTGGTCTCCGGTAGCCCTGCCCCGCGTCGCTTCCTTGTACCACATTCACTCGATATCACAGCTTGAAAACCTCTTGCAAAGTCGTGCGGGCTCCTTATCTACATTGGGACACAGCGTGGACATACC